>CAYWFN010000088.1:0-213 GCA_964457715.1 uncultured Methanosarcinales archaeon
AATTACGGGAGATATTAAAAGTGTTAAATTTATAACAATTCTGTAAAAAAATAAGAAGAACTTATTTTCAAAGAGTCCTTTTTTCAGGCATTAGAAAATCTTTGAATAAATAAACAAAACATATATAAATCATAAATGAATATTATTCTTATATAATGGAATATAAACAAGTTATTTTAGTAAGACAAGATCTAAAATTACCAAAAGGTAAGC
>CAYWFN010000088.1:223-4181 GCA_964457715.1 uncultured Methanosarcinales archaeon
AGTGATAAAGATAAAGTTAAGAAATGGAGAAGACTTGGTCAGAAAAAAGTTGTGCTAAAAGTTGCAGGTTTAAAAGAATTAAGAAAACATAATCAAATTGCTAAAGATAATGGTTTGGTAACTGCACTTATTACTGATGCTGGTAAAACTGTTATTGCTCCTGGAACAGTCACATGTCTTGGTATTGGTCCTGACATGGAAGATGATATAAATGCTGTTACAGGTGAACTAAAGATGTTATAGGTGAATGTATGAAGCCAGAAGATCAACTAATAAAAGAAAGAATAAGAAAATTAAATGAAATAAGAGAATTAGATATTAATCCTTATCCATATACATTTAAAAACACAAATAATGCTCATGATTTACAAACTGAATTCAAAAAACTTCAAAAAGAAAAAAGAACAAAAACAAGAGTGTCCATTGCAGGAAGAATAATGTTACTTAGAAGAATGGGAAAAGTAACTTTTATGCAGCTTCAAGATCAAACAGGAAGAATTCAACTTTTTTTTGCTTATGATAATATTAAAAAGAATATGTATAAATTCTTAAAAAAGTTAGACTTGGGAGATTTTATTGGAGTAGAAGGTACTATTTTTAAAACAAGAACTGGAGAATTAACTATTGATGTTAAGAATTATGAACTATTAACAAAATCATTAAGACCACTGCCAGAGAAATTTCATGGATTAAAAGATGAAGAATTACGTTTTAGACACAGGTATGTTGATCTTATAGTAAATCCTAATGTAAAAGAAATATTTGTAAAAAGAAGTAAAATAATTTCTGCTATGCGTGAGTTCTTAAATGAAAACAATTTTTTAGAAGTAGAAATCCCTACTTTACAACCTATTTATGGTGGAGCAAATGCAAAACCATTCAAAACACATATTAATGCTTGGGATATGGATTTGTTTTTATCAATTTCACCAGAACTTTATTTAAAAAGATTAATTGTTGGTGGTTTTCATAAGGTTTTTACTATTTGTAAGAATTTTAGAAATGAAGGTGTAGATCAAACACACAATCCTGAGTTTACAATGATGGAATGTTATTGGGCATATGCTGATTATAATGATATGATGAAATTAACAGAAGATATGTGTGAATATATTTGCAAAAAAGTTCTTGGAACAACAAAAGTAAAGTATAAAGACAAAACATTGGATTTTAAAGTTCCTTGGGAAAGATTAACAATGAAACAAGCATTAAAAAAATATGCAAACATTGATGTTGATAAACTAGATGATAAAGAATTATTCAGTTTTAAGGAGAAGTATAAGTTTGATATAAAAGGTCCTATTAATAGGGGAAGAGTCATACAAATGTTGTTTGAAGAATTATGTGAAGAACATTTGCTTGGTCCTGTTCATATAACTGATCATCCAAAAGAATCAACGCCTTTATGTAAATTAAAAAGAGGGAATAATGATTTGATTGAAAGATTTGAATCATTTATTCTTTATACAGAATTAACAAATGCTTATTCAGAATTAAATGACCCTATATTACAAAGGAAATATTTAGAAGAACAATCAGAATTAGGTAGGGGTGGTGATGAAGAAGCTCACCAAATGGATGAAGATTTTATAAGAGCAATTGAAACAGGAATGCCTCCTTGTGGTGGATTAGGCTTAGGTGTTGATAGATTAGCTATTGCATTGACTGGTACTGATGGTATAAGGGATGTAATATTATTTCCTACAATGAAACCAGAAATGGTTGAAAAGCAAGAAAAAAGCAAGAAGAAGTAGTTTAAAGCCATTTTATATATCTTATATAAGTTTACGAAAACCTTATAAACACCTATTTTTTCTTATAGTAATATGAGCAAAAAGATTAGAAAACAAAGTAAAATAAAGAAAAAGCAAATAAGAAAAGTATCTGTTGTAGGTTTTACTGAAAAAATAACAGTTTTTGGACATATTAAAGAAAAAACACTTATGGCTAGAATTGATACAGGAGCTGCTAAGAATTCAATAGATGTTAAGTTAGCAGCTGAACTAAAATTAGGACCAATAATTAAAACAAAAAAAGTAAGATCTGCTGAAGGTTTATCAGAAAGACCTTTAATAAAAGTTCCATTAAAAATCTGTGGAAGAAAGTTCAAAACATTATTCAATCTTGCAGATAGATCAAAATTAAAATATAAAGTCCTTATTGGAAGAAATATATTAAAACAAAACTTTATTGTAGATGCAAATAAAAGGAAAAATAAATAATTCAGGTGATAAGATTCATGGAAAAATCAAAAAAACAATTCAAAGCAGCTGTTATCAGCTTAGGTTCTAAATCTTCTAAATGGACTGTTGAAGAAATGGAAAAATATTTTGAATCTGTTGACCATCTTAATCTTAAACAAATAGAAGTTAATTTAGGTGCAGAAAATCCTATTCTTTATCAAGGAGAACCAATAAAAAAATATGATTGTATATACGCAAAAGGATCTTTTAGATATAATAATCTGTTAAGAGCAATTACTTCAATCTTAAACAAGAATACATATTTGCCATTATCACCATTTGCATTCACAGTTGGTCATGATAAAGTTTTAACACATCTAGATTTACAAAGATTTAATATTCCTACACCAAAGACATATTTAACTGCAACTCCAGAAGCTGCAAAAAAAACATTAGAAAAAATCAATTACCCAATTATAATGAAATTACCAAGTGGAACACATGGAAAAGGTGTTATGTTTGCAGATTCATTACCTTCTGCAACATCCATGCTTGACACTTTATCAGCATTAAAACAACCTTTCTTAATACAAGAATATATAGATACAGATGGAGCAGATACAAGAGCCATAGTTGTTGGAGAAAAAGTAGTTGCAGCAATGAAAAGAAAAGCTGTTAAAGGAGAAAAAAGAGCAAATATTCATGCAGGTGGAACAGGTGAAGCAATTACACCTGATTATCAAACATGCAAAATTGCTGTTGAAGCTGCAAAAGCACTTGGAATGGATATCTGTGCAGTAGATATATTAGAAGGTGTTAAAGGTCCACTTGTTTTGGAATTAAATTTATCACCAGGTTTACAAGGTATTACAAAAGCAACAGGAATCAATGTTGGAAATGAAATTTCTAGGTTCTTATTTAGAAAAACAAAGAAATTTAAAGAAGAAAAAAAACCTAAAATAAGTGCAAAAGAAATACTTGATGATATTGATGTTGAAACAAAACCCAAATTAGGAAAAGAATTAATAACAAATGTGGATATTCGTGGTAAAAGGATATTATTACCAGAAGTAGTTACAGATTTAACTGGTTTTAATGATAAAATGGATTTGGTTATAAAAGCTGACAAAGATAAACTTGAAATAAGAAAGTTTAAAGTTGGAGAAACAAAATAAAATAAAAGGTGTTTATTATGAGTTTAACAAATGATGAAAAAAAAGTAATAATAAATGTTTTAGAAAAACATTTGGAAGAAGTAAAAGAAACTGAAAAATTGCAAAACATGGATATAAGCTTTTTAGCAGCAGAAGTTAAATATGAAGACTTTATAAAGGGTATAATAAAAAAATTAAAATAAATAATTCTTATGAAACTCTCAGACTTTAATTACAATTTACCAAAAGAATTGATTGCACAAGAACCTATAAATAAAAGAGATTATTCTAGGTTGATGGTTTTGAATAGTAGAGGAATCAACAATGACCACTTCTACAATATCATCAAGTACTTAAACAAAGGTGATGTGTTAGTGATAAATGAAACAAAAGTACTTAAAAATAAATTAGTAGGTAAAAAGAAAACTGGAGCACACATTGAAATAATTATTGAAAAGAAGATAAAAGATTATTACGAATGTAATTTAAGAGGTCATAGAGTAAAATTAGGTGCGGAAATTATATTCCCACATAATTTGATAGGAAAGGTTGTAAAAAAAACTATTAAAAGATTCTATATTAAATTTAATAAAAAGAACATAAATAAATATTTAGATAAAT
>CAYWFN010000089.1:0-4174 GCA_964457715.1 uncultured Methanosarcinales archaeon
TTCTCATGCAAACATTTATATATCTTAATCTATATAAATCTTTATATGAGAACACAAGTAAAAAAAGATGTTTTACAAATTATTGATCAAGTAGTCCATATTTTAAAAGTCAAGGAAAAAAAGGATATAATTGAATTAAAAGAATTAAGTAATAAAATTGTTAGAGATACTTTAGTTTTCCATGATGAAGATTCTGTTTCTGTCGGTGTTCTAGTTTATTCATTGTCAAAAACACTTGAACGTTGTTATGAAGATGAAGAAGTTTGTGTTGATTTAGAAGACAGCATAATCAATGCTGCAAATTATTTAAGAAAAGATGATTATCATGCATATAGAAAAGAAATCAAAAGATTATTTGCTCTGCTATCATCTATTGATAAGAAATTAAAACTTTATATTCAAGAGGTTATTGGTCAAGCAAAATTAAAAAAAGGTTTTAAATTATTTGAATATGGTATGTCAATTGCAAAAGCATCTAAAATTATGGGAATTACTCGTTGGGAATTAATGAATTATGTAGGAAATACTAAAGTATTTGATAGAGAAAAAATTTCCACAAATATGAGTAAGAGATTAGCTTTTACTAGGAGTTTGTTTAAATAAAAATGGTAAAAACACTTATTTTTGATTCAGGACCTGTAATAAACTTTGCATTAAATAATCTTCTTTGGCTATTTGAACCATTAAAAAAAAAGTTTAAAGGAAAATTCTATGTTACTCCAAAAGTTAAAGAAGAATTAATTAAAAATCCTTTACAAACTAAAAAATTCAAATTTGAAGCATTGCAAATATTACAACTTTTTGATAAAAAAATACTTGAGGATTATAATAAACAGAATTCAGATACACAACAAAAACTATTTAATTTATTTAATTCTATTTATGTTGCTAATGGTGAAAATTTAGAAGTTGTTCACAGTGCAGAAGTTGAAGCAATTTCAACAGCCATAATTCTTGGTGCTGATGCTGTTGTTATAGACGAGAGAACAACTAGATTGATGCTTGAAGAACCAAAATTAATGGCAAGAATCTTTGAAAGGAAATTACATACAAAAGTGAAAATAAATCATAATAATTTAAAACTACTTTTATCTATGACAAAATCTATAAGAATGATCCGGTCAATGGAATTAGTTGTTTATGCTTATGAACAAGGATTATTAAATAAATATCTTAGTTCTTCAATAAGTAAATCAAAAGAAACACTCTTAGATGCTATTATTTGGGGTCTTAAATTGCATGGTTGTTCTATTGCTATGAAAGATATGAAAGAAATAGTAAAAATAGAATCAAAAAGAAGGTCTTAGATCTCTTTCATTTTCTTTAGGTGTTCAATAGTAGGAACTGTTTTACTTTTTATTTTTGTTGAATCTTCTATTACTTTTGTTTGTTCTCTTGATTTCTGTGTTCTTAATATTTTTTCACCTTTAAGAACTTTATGAAACATTTCAATAAGTGTAGGATTAATTTTTGCATTTTTAATTTCTTTTTTAAGAAGAAGTTCTACTTTAGCACTTACTTTCAAAGCATTTAGATTACAATATGTTCTAAAATCATCAATAATTTGTTCATCAATATGGACTGTAAATCCTTTTTTTGCCATTGACATTTAACTGAATTTATAGATTTTTATAGTTTTCTATTTTTGAACACATAAGTCTTTAAATACCTTTTATTTCTTGATTATTATTTATGATAAAAGGCCAGGTGATATCAGGTGATTTTGGTAAGGTCATTATTAGGCAAAAATCTAATCAAAAAATAGAACTTGGAGAATTATTGATTGCAGATACTTCTGATGGCAAAGTTTTGATGCAAGTTTATGATCTTATATTTGGTTCTCAAATTTCTCAACAAAATCTAGAACTAATGTCTGGTCTAAGAATAGAACATTCAACAGATTTAGAATTTTTAGAACAAGAATTAAGAAACTATAATCTTGCTCTACTTAAACCAATGATATTCATTAGTGAAAGTGATGCAATACTTTGTAAAACACTTCCAAAATTCTTTTCGCATGTAAGACAAGTAAAAACAGAGGATTTATCTTTTTTAACTAAACCAAAAAACTCAGTTCTTTTTGGAAAATTAAGATCTGGTTCAAAAACACTTGATGTTGATATCACATTAGATGGTGAAAAAGTATTTTCTCATCATATTTTAATCCCTGGAACAACTGGCCGTGGTAAAAGTGTTTTATTAAAAAACTTATTATGGAATTGTGTTGATAAAGATTATTGTGGTATACTTATTCTTGATCCTCATGATGAATATTTTGGCAGGGGTGGAATTGGATTAAAAGATCACCCCAATAAAGAGAACATTGTCTTTTATACTTCAAACCCTCCACATGGCCAGAAATCATTAATAATAAATATCAAATTATTAAGACCATCACATTTTCATGGTATAATCACTTTATCAGATCCACAACAACAAGCACTTAGTTCTTATTATAAACAATATAAAGAAAAATGGATAGAAGCAATAATCTTAGAAAAACCTCTTAATTTAGAGTATCATGCTGCGACTTTAGTTGTAGTAAGGCGTATTATAATGTCTTTATTAGGTTTACAATTAGTTAATAATAAATTAATAGCAAATAGTATATTCAAATTTGATTTTTCTGGTGAAACAACAGTATCAGATTTTTGTAATGAATTAGAATATTGTAATATAGTTATAATTGATACATCTTCATTTTCTGGTTCAGTGGAAATATTAATTGGTAGTATGATTACAAATGAAATATTTAAGAAATATAAATATTATAAAACACAAAATTTACTCTCTACAAAGCCTGTTATCTCAATTGTTATTGAAGAAGCACCAAGAGTTCTTGGAAAAGATGTTCTTGACAAAGGAAATAATATCTTTGCAACAATTGCAAGAGAAGGAAGAAAATTTAAAATTGGTTTAACAGCAATTACTCAATTACCAAGCCTGATCCCAAGGCAGATTCTTGCTAATATAAACACAAAAATCATACTTGGCATAGAAATGCAACCAGAAAGACAAGCAATAATCGAGTCAGCAGCCCAAGACCTGAGCACAGACAACAGAAACATTGCATCCTTAGACAAAGGAGAAGCAATTATTACATCTAATTTTTCAAAATTCGCAATTCCAATCAAGATTCCATTTTTTGATGATATTGTAACACATGATATACAGAAATCAAAGCAACAAAAAGAACAAGAAAAAGAACAAGAAATAGTCTCAGATTTTAAAGGAATTAATGTTGAATAATCATTAATAATAGTATAAATTATAGAAATGTTTAAATATACTGTAAAATATTATTAAGATATAAATACAAAAATAAAAGAAAAAAGGTGATATAAATGGGAATTTTTGGATCTACTGTTCAAGAAAGGGTTGCTGAAATAATCCAGTATAATGATTTAGTTCTAAATTGTATGAGGAAAAATAATACTAATCAAGCTGTTAGAAATATAGAAAGACAACAAAAACAATTAAATAAAATTATTAGTGATATAGGGGGTTCATATAAAACTCTATTCAAAAAAATAGATAATTTTGATAAGATTCTCCAAAGTGATAAACCATCAAGAAAAACAGATTTACAATCATTAAAAGCACAGTTTTCACAATTAATTGATAAAATTAGAGCTTTAAAAAAATTACCAAAAAGATTTGTAAGTTTACAAACTTCAATTTCAACCCTTATTTCTGCTTTGGAAAAAGTAAAAAAAGATGTTGGTTTAGCTGATTCTGCTGTACAATTAAAACAAGCAGTAGGAAGTGCTGTTGAAAAAGCTTTGAATAAATTACTTTCAGAAACAGGATCATTTGCAGAGCAACAACCTTTAGAATTATATAAACAAATGGGTGGAAAAGTAGTACATTAGATTCTATTTCTTTATTTTTGATTTTACCATCAATTTTAACTATATTCTTCAACATATATATTAGGATACCTATTTATTTATAAATAAAACTTAACTACTCTTAGATAGTAAACTGTTGGTGGGGGAAATGCAGAATTTAAGTTTAGAACATTGTGAATCTAAGATTATTAAATCTCTAGTGAATTTAACTAAATTTAGTAAGAAATCTATAGAATCTTCAAAATTATCAGCAAGATTTAAATTACAATTAACTTGTAATTCTCAGCAAACTGAATATGGAATAATTGATCTTTTATATTTAT
>CAYWFN010000090.1:0-4164 GCA_964457715.1 uncultured Methanosarcinales archaeon
ATAAAGATAAATGGTATTTTTTTAATATTGAAGACATGAAGATAAGCAGAGGAAAAAATTATTTAATAGATTTTAAAACTTCAAAACTAAAAGGATTGCAGTTTAAAGAGTTAATTGGAATCTTTAGACAACAAAGATTATAATCCTGTACTGCAAATATTCTGTATATTTCGTATGAAAAAACAAAAAGTTTATAAATATAAATTTATACCCTTTAGATTACAGAAAAAAATGAGGTTGACAAAGAACGTAATTTTTGATGTTGCTTCTGAAGTAGCAGGTAATGATGTAATGCCTTTAGTTAGATTATTGGATACAAAAAAAGATATTTCTGAGATTAGATTAGCAAAAAAAATAGGTGTTGAAGTAAATATTATCAGAGGAATGTTATACAAATTATATTATAATAATCTTGTATGTTTTTGTAAAAGGAAAGACAACAAAACTGGCTGGTATGTTTATCATTGGTATTTAAATGCTAGAAGATTAAAATATATGTTTAAAACAGTAAGACTTAGTAAAATTAATAAATTAAGAGAAAGATTAATGAGAGAGGAAAATGAAAAATATTTTCATTGCAATGATAAATGTATTAGGTTAAATTTTGATCAAGCAATGGATTTCAGGTTCCAATGCCCAGAATGTGGAACTTTGCTTGAAATGGAAAATAATGGTTGTCGTATAAAAACTCTAAAAAGTGAAATAAAATTACTTGAAAAAGAATTGAAAAAATAATCTTTTTATTTCTTAATTATTAATGAAATTAATTGACAACTTTTACATACTTGATTTTTACTAGGTTCTTTGCAATATTCGCATAAGTTGATTTTTTTATTCGTACTATATTTTTTTTTTAAGTTTGGAAGCATTTTTATAAAATTGGTTATTATGTTATGTTTTATGTCTTTATTATTTTTTTCTAATTTATTAAGTAATCTTTTAATAGATCGTCTATAAGAATCAGAAGAACAAGGACATTCTTCATAAACTACTGGGAATTTCATCTTCTTAGAATACATAGATATTTCTTTTTCTGAAATAAAATATAAAGGTTTTACTCTTTGTACAAAAGCTTTAGTTTTTATTATTCCAGTTATAGGTCCTAGTCTTGAACAAATTTCTAAATTTCCTCTAAAAAAATTCATTAAAACAGATTGCGCTTCATCATCTAGATTATGTCCAAGCACAACCATACCTGCACCTAAACTTTTGCTATACTTATTTATCAAATATCTACGTAAAACACCACAAATAGTACATGATTTTATTTTATAACCTTTAGAATTAATCAAATCTCTTAAGTAGCAAAGTGAATACCCAAACTCCTCCCTAAAAGAAACATGATGCAATCTAATACAATGCTTATCACAAAATTCAATAGCATTCTTTAGATTTTCTTTAGAATAATTACCAATAAATGCATTTATTGTAATTGCTTCTACATTATAACCTAATTTCTTTAAAATATACAAAATTGCAGTTGAATCTTTTCCACCAGAATAAGCAACTAATACTTTCTCCTCTGTAGAAAAAAGTTTATAATCTTGTATTGTTTTCTTAACTTTCTTTTCAACACTGTCAATTATATTAATCATAATTAGAACTTCTTGAATTGAGCAATAGTATCGATTAAGTCAACATGTCCCATAATTACAGCTCTACAACAATATCTCTTTAAACCTAATGAATCTAATACTTTCTTACGAGATTCTCCTTTCTTTACTCTTTCACTAAAATCTTCCCAAAGATGGCCTATTGGTTTTCCACATGACCAACATCTAACTGGCATAATCATTTTTTTCAACCTCACCTGTATGATTTCTGACGTTTAGCCCTTGCTTTAGATATATTTGGTTTACAAGGTTCTTTTCTTCTAACATCTGCAATAAGTAAGTGTCTATCATATTCTGAAAACACTTTTTCTAATTTTTTATTATATTTAACAAGAGCTCTTGCTAATGCAAGACGAGCAGCATCTGTTTGAGACATTATACCACCACCTTTAACATTAATATTAATATTTACTTCTTGAGCAATATTTCCTGATAATATTAGTGGTTCTCTTAATTTTAATCTAGCCATTGTAGGCTGAAATATATCAATTGGAACATGATTCACTCTTACTAATCCTGTTCCTTTTTTTAAAGTAGCTCTAGCAATAGATCTTTTTCTTTTTCCTGATGTATGAATAATTTTACTCAACTTTACCACCCAAATATTTACATACTTCTTTAACAGTTATGAATTTGAAATTAGGAAGTTTTTTTACATGTGCTTTTTTTATTGTTTCCATTTTATTATTGCTTAATTTCTCAGGAACACCAATATAACACATTATATTTTCAAAAGCTTTTCTTCCTCTGGGATTTTTATATTTTAACATTCTTTTTATAACTCTTCTAACAAATCTGTCAGGCATTTTTGGTTGGAACGGACCTTTGTATGGATCACCCATATCATCTATTCTTTTATATTTTTTTAAAATATTGTTTTTGTTTCCACTAATTACTATTTTCTCACAATTAACTATATTAACTTTTTCACCTAATAAAGCTTTTTTAGTAGCAAAACTTGCAATTCTTCCCATTATTAGATCAGTTCCATCTATTACAATCATCCTATTATCCTCACTTTTGACCCTTTTGGATTATTTTTTATTAATTCATTTATACTCATAACTTTTCCACCACTTTGTTTAATCTTTTCTAAAGCAGATTTTGAAAAATTAAAAGCAGATATTACTATTTTTCTATTAAGTTCACCATTTCCTAAAACTTTTCCAGGAACAATTATTGTTTCATTATCTTTTGCTAATTTATTGATTTTAAATAAGTTAACAACTCTTTTTGACCTAGTTGGCTTAGACAGATCTTTAGCTACTGCTTTCCATATTTTAACATTTTCAACAGATGATAATTTATTCAATTCTCTTATCAAATCTTTCAAATGTATATTTGTTGGACCTGTCCTTTTCATTTTATATTTATGTTATTTTTTTATTTCAAATAATTTCTTTATATTATTATTATTATTATTATTATTTTACTTTGCTCATTTCTTCAACAAATTCATCACATTTTTCTACTAATATATTTGCAGCTTCTTTAACTATATTCTTAGCAGGAATAGCTCCCCATGATTCCATGTTGAACATAAATTTAGATTTATTTTCTGTAACATTAACAGCTCCTTCACTATAATCTTTGCAAGCTTCACATAAATGACAATCTTCTTTATAATCTTTTTTCAATGATAATTTTCCTGATTTAATTTCAAACAATTTTTTTGGACACATTTTAACAACTATTTCAGCATCTTTTGGTTGTTTCTTTATTTCTATAATTGGTTCATGTTTATAATAACAAATACCTGGTGAAAATTTAGCATGATCTTTCCCTTTTCCAAGTATTGCAGTTGCTGAAAGTTCAATTTCTTGCCCACTTAATAGTTTCACAATTATTGTTTTTGGATAAATAGGTACAACTTTTGGATCTTTAGACTTCAGACTTGATGCATAAGAAATTTTCGCACCTCTATCTTTCATAGTTAAAATTAATCTACATTTTGCACATCCTTCACCTTTACAGGTACATTTCTCTGGTAGATTGTATGTTTTTAAGTCTGTTTTAAGAACAACCATTCCTAATCTATGAGCTAAAGTTTCATCATATAATGCTGAACTATTTTTTTTAAGCTCAACTTCTTCTATAGCCATTGTTGGAACTTCTGCAATCATAATCCTTCTAAGTGCATTTGCAAATGATATTGGTACTTCTTCCAAAACAAAAGAAATTTCATCATTTGTTTTATTAAGTAGTTTAATCTTCATACTCTTCTACCTCTCCTACCACCTTTCTTTCTACAGCCATCATGTGGAATTGGTGTTACATCTTCAATAATACCTATTTTTAATCCCATTCTAGATAATGCACGAACAGCTGCTTGTGCACCTGGACCTGGTGTATTAGGACCATTATGCCCACCTGGTGCTTTTATTTTTACATGTATAGCATTTATTCCTTTTTCTTTAGCAATTTCAGCTGCTTTTTTAGCAGCAGTCATTGCAGCTGTAGGACTAGATTCTAATCTGTGAGATTTTACAACTTGTCCTCCAGAGGTTCTTACTATTGATTCTGAACCTGTTATATCTGTAATATGAATTAT
>CAYWFN010000091.1:0-4142 GCA_964457715.1 uncultured Methanosarcinales archaeon
AGACTTATATCCAATTGGAGTGATGTTATATGAAATGTTGAGTGGAGAACTTTTATTTAAGAAAGGCACATATAAACAAATTATGAAAAATAAATCAAGTAAAAAATATATAAACAATATAGACAATCTACAAAATGTTCCTGATAAATTAAATCATATAATTAAAAAAACAATACAACCAAAACCAAATGATAGATATAGAGATGTAAGAGAATTAAGAGAGAATCTGATTTCTTTATTGTAATCAATTGGTGACGTTTTCTATGTTTGTTTTCTATTTAGATTAACTACTCAAGTACAATAATATTTAAAAGAATTGTGGACTTTTTTATATGTAATGTTGTGATAGAATATGGTAGTTGTAAGAAAATTCAAAGATAAATTAAAAGAATCTAAATATGGAAATAGATTCAAATATCAAGAAAGTGTTGGTAGAGGCTCATATTCTATAGTCCATCTTGTTCTCGATACACATGTACAAGAACTTAGAGTAATAAAACAGCCAAGAAATAAGTATGCCCAAGATAATTATGAAAGAACTTTTAATACATTAGGAGATGTAAATAATAAAAATATTATGAAAGTTTATGATATCCTAAATATAGAAGAGGAAAATTGTTTGTTAGCAGAATATATTGATGGGATCACTCTTGAGATGTTTAAGAATGATTTTTATAATCAAAGCAGTAAAAATTTTAATTCATATTATAAAGATTGTATAGGATTAATGATTCAATTATGTAATGGATTAGAAATAATACATGATAAAAAACAATGTGTACGTGATATTAAACCTTCTAATTTAATGATTGTTACAAATGGTAACTTAAAAATCACAGACTTTGGAAGCATATATGATTTCAAGATAGGACATCTTACAGGTACAAGAGCAGTGCCTCGTTATTCTGCTCCTGAAATATTAATTAAAAAAAAAAGAAAAAAGGGTTTTGATCATAGAATTGATATTTATTCCACAGGTGTAGTATTGTATGAACTATTAACTAATATATTGCTATTTGACTACAATACAGATGTTGAATTAATAAAAATGAAGAAAAACCTGATTGGTTTGAACCCTATTGAAAAAAATGTTAATGAATTTATTGACGAAATAATAAAAACTTGTATTCAATATGATAGAAACAAGAGATATAAATATGTTGGAACACTAAAAGAAACTTTAGAATTCTCTAGATACATAAAAGAGTTTGATAAAAATTATTCAAAATTAATAGAAATTTTAAAAGAAGAGAACACACATAAAGAAACAAAAGTAATTAAACAAGAATTCAGAAAAGAAATATTACCAAGATTAGAAAATTTAACAAACTATATTCTTAAATCAGGGTTAAAAGATAATAAACAGAGTGAATCAAAAATTGAAGAACTTATCACAAAGATGAGAAATATAGGATTTTTTGATTATAAAGTAATTGATAAATTTATCTCAGAACCATTATCAGACGAAACCTCTTTGATAAAAAAACCTTTAATTAAATTACTCCCCTTCATAAAACAATCCTTTGGAAACTTAAGTACAGTCAATACAGAATGGATAATTAAACGTTCTGAACATTACATAGAAACAATAAATCTATACACTAAATGCAGAAATTTGTTAAGAAGCTTAGGATATGAGGTTGAATAAATGGTTACGAAAAATAAAAATAGAGTCAGTGAATTAGAAAAACTAATTTCAGGACTTAAACCTCTAATTGATCCTGATAAATTACTTGAAGAAGCAAAAAGATCGAATTCTATTAAAAGAAGACTTTGGTGTTTGAGGCGAGCAAATGAATTAAAAGAAAATGATGTTGAGATTCTTACTTTATTAGGTGATAATTATTTTAATAATGGTAAATATAGTTCTGCATTGAATTGTTATAAAAAGGTAAAAAAATTAAATCCAAATGATCAGAATATAGATTCAAAAATAAAAGATGTTAAGAATGTTCCATTAATAAAAAGAATAAGTCATAATAATTATATTGCTGGAGCATTGGAAGTTGTTGCTGCAGTTAGTTTATCATTAGCATTTTTTTGTGAATGGACAATGTTTCAGTATTATGGAAATCCTGAAAAACATCAAATTGTTAAAGTAACAGATCAAAGAATTATTGATTATTTTAAAAGATTAAGAAAAGGAGAAAAAATAGAACCTTCTAAAATAAAGTTTTTGTTTGAAGAAGTAGCTGAAAAAAAATGGGAAAAACAAAAACAAACTCAACAGATATTAGAAAAGATTCCAAAATCAAGATCAATTGAAGAAGTTAAACAATATTGGAATGAAATAAGAGACTTAGATTATTATGTTTTTGGGGATTTTGAAGTCATAAACCCAAGAACTTCTAATGTATTAATTAATAAAAGTCTAAGCATTGGGGATTATTATTATGATTCAGGTTATTATTCTGAAGCAAAGAAAGTTTATGAATCTACTTTAAGTATGGCTGAAGAAATTCTAGATAGAAAACCATCATTAATCCCAATACTAAGAATTAATGAAATTAAGAATAGAATAAAAAGAAAACCAAAACCTGTAGCTGTTGCAACAGTGCCCCAAACTAAAACACGCAAAGTTCAAAAAACAAAGTCAATAAAAACAACACAACCAACTACAACTAAGATAACTGTACCTGTTAAACCAACAAAAGGTCCTGTTATTAAACCAACAAAAACAACACAACCAACCTCAACAAAAGTTGTAAAGTCAGTTAAGCCAAAGAAAGATCCTATAAAACAAACAGGACAATCACAACAAAATAAAGAATATTACAAAGCATTAGAAGAATTTCAAGAAAGTATGAACATAAAGAATACAGTTGAAGCATATCATAATTTTTTTAAGTTTATAAGATTATCAAACTTTGATGATAATAATGAAAGAACAATATATGGTATAATGAGAGATACTTTTGTAAGAGAAGTATATACTGATATGAGAAATCAATTTATTTCTGATATGTTTAATTTTATTGAAGAAATACAAAATAAACAAAAAAGAAAAACAAAAGAATTATCTTCAGATTTAGAAGAGATTTTGTATAAAGAAGAACAATTTGAAAAAATAATTGAATTATATGAATTAATAGGTGAAAATGATAAAGCAAAAGAATTAAAAACATCAATAGACATGTTTTCACAAAACAGGAGATATGCAATTAGGATCTTCAAAGAAGCTGAAAAATTATATAATTCCCCAGGATATAAAAAATTAATAGAACCTAAAATTAGGAGTAAATATATTGAAAAATATAATCTCTCACTGAAATCATTTGATGCATGTTTAAAATCTGTGACAAGAAGGGAAAAGAGATCTGAGATTTATAATTACATGGGAATTATTAATAATAGAATTGGAGCTCATGAACTGGCACTAGAATGTTTTAATGAATCTATTAAACAAGATCCCTGTAAGTATGAAGTAGAAGTTAATTTAGGACAAACATTGTATTTGTATTTTGGTAAAATAAATGAAGCTTGTTCTCATCTTAGAAAAGCAAATCAACCTTTAGAAGTAATGTATGATAGAAAAGAACTTATGGATCTATTAGATCATACAATGACAGGTAAAGAGTTGAAATCATACAAAAAATCAAGAGACTTAATAACTAGAATCTCTATTGTTAAGAATTTATTAAAGATATTATATCCAAATGAAATTGGAGGAATTGCTTCTGACGAAATGCAAATGTATGAAGACATTTGCAATAACAAAGTTCAATATTTTGTTGATATTTATGATCTAGAAGTTGCTTTATTAACGTGTGGATTTAATTACTTATTTAATAAAAGAAATTCCACTAAAGCAGGAGAATATTTCTCTAGATCAAAAAATACAGGTTTTGATGATGCTTTTGTTTATCTTGGACTTGCTTTTATGCAAAAACAACATCAAACATCAAGAGCATATGAGGAATTTAGAAGTTTTGAAAGCTTATTTAGAGATGATGGTAATTATCCGAGTAAATTCGTAATTAATGGGTTTGAAAAGAAAAAATTAGATCTTAATTCTGATTTAACTAACTGGTATGCTAATTTCTAGATTCGGAAAGTTTTCGATTTTGTACTACTATAAAGTAAGTATTGATTAGAAACCTTTATAAATGGACATTCACCCCTTATATATATAATATAGGTGT
>CAYWFN010000092.1:0-4105 GCA_964457715.1 uncultured Methanosarcinales archaeon
AGAAGGTTTAGACAGACAATTAGATAATTTACCAGGTGCCAAAGGTTCAGCATTAATTATAGACGACCAAAATGAAAGAATTTATCCAGTAAAAATAAGACCAAGATTTACATGGCATGGTGGTGGATCACCAATTGCTATTAGACAAGAAGTTAAAAAGAATGAGTTTGAGTTCTAAAGTTTAGTTCTAGAAGTTTAAGAAAGGAACTTAGTTTATCTACTGAGCCAGGGGTAGGTGGCCGGGGGAAGTTTTTAGAAGGGAAAGGGTGGTGGTGGGGCTATGGACGACAATCAAACACTAACAAAAACCTTTACACCAATATAAGTCAAATAAATCACTATCAAAGTAATTGCTTCTTTTTTCTCTATCTTCATGTTTCTATAAAAAAATAATATAACCAAAATAGAAAATAATAATAATAAAGGAATATCAAACATAAACAAATTTTTATCAACAGTAAACTCAGAAATAGTTGCACCAACTCCTAAAACAAACAATGCATCAAAAATATTGCTTCCTATTAAATTAGAAGCTGATAATTTTGTTGCACCTTTTACTAAAGCATTTATTGATATGAATAATTCTGGTAAAGAAGTTCCAAATCCCAAAAGTGTAATTCCTATTATAGTTTGACTAACTCCCCAAAAATTTGCTAAAAACAAACCATTGTCAACAACTGCATTTGATGCAAAAAATATAATTATAAATCCTCCAATTATTGAAAAACTATCCCAAAACCATCTAGCTCTTGGAGCTCTTTTAAGTTTTTCTCGAAAATGTTCTTCATTATAAACAACTAAAATATACATACAATAAATTAAAACAAGTATCAAACCTTCTGCTCTAGAAATTAATCCACTATAACTTACAACTAATAATAATATAACACTAGCAATCATCATTACTCCGTCTCTTTTAATTTCTCTTTTTGTTAAAGTCATTAATCCAACAAAACTAAGTATTCCTAATATCAAACCAACTTGAGAAAAACATGAACCAATTATATCACCAACAACTAAACCAGAGGTATTAGTACTTCCTAACTTTTGGACTGAACTATTTATAGTAAGAATTAATTCTGGAAGATCAGTGCCAATTGCTAAAACAACTAATCCTAAAAACATATGAGATATTCTATAATGTTTTGCTATGTTCAGAATACCTTTTACAATTAATTCACTACCAATCCATAAAGCAATCAATCCAAGTATTAGGTAGATAAGTTCTAGTTGCATGTTTACCTCTTTTTGATATTATATTTTATTTAGATAGTATAAATAGTTTTCTGTATTTTCCTTTCCAAACCGGGGGGGGTGGCCGGGGGAAGGATTTGGAGGGAATATTTATATATAATAACATCAAAATAATAAACATAACAAAAAAAGAGGCACAAACATGATCATCATTGACAAAATAAAAAAACCAATTGAAAAACAAAAGCTTGAGTTTGTTGAACTAAAAGGCAGAGGTCATCCGGATACTGTGTGCGATGATATCTGTGAGATTGCTTCTAAAGAATTAACAAAATATTATAAAAAAAGATTTGGCAAAGTTTTGCATCACAATGTTGATAAATGTTTGTTAGTTGCAGGTCAAGCAAAGCCAAAGTTTAGAGGAGGAAAGATAAAGAAAGTAATCAAAATAATTATTGCAGGCAGAGCTACTTCGAAGGTCGGCAAAGTCAAAATTCCTGTAAACAATATTATTAATAGAGCAGTGATGAAATATCTAAAAGAATTTAAGCTTGCAAAATTCAAACTTGTTATTGATGTTCAACAAGGAGCATCTAACTTAACACAAGTTCCAAAACTACATGTTGCAAATGACACAAGCATTGGTTGTGCACATTATCCTTTTTCTCGACTTGAACAATTAGTTTTAGATGTAAACAAATTTATTGAAAAATTAAGCAGAAATGAAAAAACAATTGGTAAAGATATAAAAGTTATGGGAGTTAGAGAAAAAAAGAAAATAAAATTAATTATAGCAATTGCTTTTATTGGAAAAGATATTAAAAATATGGGAGACTATGTAAATATTAAGAATAAGATTATAGAAAAGATTCACAAAAAGTTTAAAGTAGAGATTGAGATCAACACACTTGACAATTACAATGATCCATCATCAATCTACTTAACAGTTTCTGGTCTAAGTGCAGAAAATGGTGATGATGGAAATGCTGGTCGAGGTAATAGATACAATTATCTTATCACACCATCAAGACCGATGTCAATCGAATCTTTTGCTGGTAAAAATAAGTATCATCCTGGTCGAACATACCAAATTGTTTCACAAAAAATTGCCAAAGATATTGCAAAGCTTGGTAGAAAACAAGCAGAAGTACAGATTGTTTCAGAAATTGGTAAACCATTATCAGAACCAAAAGCTGTTTATGTCAAGGTTTTAGGTAGGAAAAAAGGAATTAAAGATATTGTTGAGAAACACTTAAAAAGGTTGAAATAAAAATTAAATAAAACAATGAAAAAAAAGAAAAAAGTAAAAAAAAGAAAAAAATCAACCAAAAATAGAAAAAAAACTAAAAAAATTGGTGGAGGAACACAAACATGTGCTCAAACAAGCTTATCAACTGGTCAATCAACAACATGTACAGATGCTGACGGTGCATCAGGATGTTCAGCTGAAGGTGATGCATTTAGTTACAAAGTTAGCATTGCATATACAATAGACTCAACTGGGGCAACACATACATTTAGTGGAGATGGTAAGAAAATTAAAGGTAAATGTGCTACATAAAGAGTTTAAAAAAGAAATAATAAAAAATTAATTTATTTTTTTTCTTTTCTTATTGTTTTTAACTTATTTCTAAAGATTTAAATGAAGCAACTATCATTATTAAAAACATTAATATTAACACTGTTCCCCATGGTAATGCTAAAGGTTTGCTTCCTAATCCAAACACAGTCCACCATACAGAAATTATAAATCCAACTAATCCTACAAAAAAGAATTTCTGTGATAAAGGTCTTGAATTAACTTTAACATATTTAGATTTTTTTGCTTTGGATCTTGTTTTTTTAGAACTTTTTTTAACAACTTTATTTTTTCTAGACTTTGTCTTAACTTTTTTTGATTTTTTAACAACTTTTCTTGATCTTTTTTTCTTTGCCATGATATTCACCTCTTTTATTTCACCAAACACATTTCCTTATTGAACTGGAGTGGGTGGCCGGAGGAAATGGGTGGCTGGTTATATTTTATACATAAACTTTCCAATCAATTTCTTAGCTTTTCTCCTCTTTTTCTGATGCTCTGCTAAAAACTTATTCAACTTCTCAATCAATACTGCTTTTAATTCACCAGTCAACATTTTTCCAGATTTATAGTCATCATGAATTTTCTTAAGTTTTTTATCATCTGGCTCAAAATATTTTAACCATTGATAACTAACATCCACATTAGGATTACCTCCTTTCTTACGATGCTCTTCAATAGTTGCTTGTCCACCTGAAAATGCATATCTATTTACTTTTCTTTTAACAGTTTTAGGATCATCAGTTGTTAATATAGCTTGATCAGAGCTTGACGAACTCATTTTACCAGTAACACCAACTAAAGGAGGCATAAACTTAGAATGTATAATCGCTGGTTTATGATGACCTAATTTTCCTATAACATCTCTACTTAATCTAAAATGTGTATCTTGATCAATACCTAAAGGAATTAAACAAGGTCTATTTTCTTTTTTTAATATATTTGGTAAAAATACTGGCACAGTTTGCATTGCAGTATAAAAAATACTTCCTATATTATTTTCATTAGTAAATCCAAACGCAGCTTTTATTGATGAAAAATTAATTTTCTTAGCAACTTTTATTGCTTCAGGATACATAATCCCAGAATGTACTGTATCAACCAAAAAATGTGTTTTCTTTGGATCAAAACCTAATGCAATAACATCTAACATATTATCATATGTCCATTTTTGTATTTCATCATATGATTTATTTTTATTAAACAAAAACTTTTCATCATCTGTAAATTGAAACCATAGATCAACTTTGAACTTATCTTGTAACCATTTTGTAAATATCCATGTAGCTAAATGACCTGTATGTAATGGCCCTGAAGGACCACATCCAGTAT
>CAYWFN010000093.1:0-4103 GCA_964457715.1 uncultured Methanosarcinales archaeon
AATCAAATTGATTATCTGCAACATTTACCATTTTTTTTATTGCAGGCCAGATTATATAGTTTGAAACTAAGATTAATACAATTAAACCTAAGACTAGAGCAAACATTGTTCCAAAACCAATTGCCATTGATTTTTTTGTTTTGAGTTTTTTGTACATTTTTATTATGTTTATCATGTTGTTTTACAGCAAACTTGTTTTTCAGGACATTTTAAATTCGATTTTATTTCTTTTGCATCTTCTTCACATGAACTAGTACAATTATAACCATTAACTACACAATCATATACTCCTTCTCGAACATTTAGGAATTGACAACATGCTATATTATCTTCTTCTTTACAATCAAAATTGCCCATAAAAGTGCCTCCTTGATCTAAACACATTCTTTTATCTTTTACACATGTATATCTTTTACTTTCACAATCATTTAATCCACCAATTGTTCTATCTGTTGATGATCTGAACATTGCTATTAAAATATATATTACTACTAGAACAAGGATTGCAGTTCCTATAGTTGTAAGAACATTTCCTACAGCTTTTTTATTTATTTTGTTTAATTTCATTATATTTCACCTCATTTTTCACATTTTTTAAAATGATTACAACAAATATCTTGTTTTATCCAGTCTTTTAATACTTTTTCTTCTTGTTCTTTATTTTCTATTATCCATCCTAATGGTTGTTCATCAATCTTCTCACATTTTAAATTTTTTCCTGCGTATTTTCCATATTTTTTGATTACTTCAGTGTTTAATTTATTTAGTTCTTCAGTTCTTTTATTTTTTTTAAATTCCTCTATAAATTCATCATATGTTTTCTTCATTCCTGAAAAATCATTTAATATAAATTTTGTATCAATTAACATTATACAAACTTTAAGTTTTTTTTCAAAATATATATCATAAGTATAAATTGTAAGTTCATATAAATAATTAAGTATTTTTAATCCTTCTAAATAATCTTCAATTTGTTTATCTTGTCCTTGTAGATTTTCTACAAGGTCTGTGAAAAGTTTAGGTTCTGATAATTCTTCATAAAACTCTTCTAAGTATTTTTTTGCTTCAAGGAAATCCTCTTTTTTTTGATAATATATCTTTGCTAGTTCTAATCTACTAAAATAAGCAATGTCTGAATTTGAATTGTCTTTTATATAATCTTTATAAATCTTTATTGCATCATCATATTTTTCTTCATTTGAATATGTTTGGCCTAATCTGAACACAGCATTATCTTTTAATTCATGATCACTTCCTTCAAATTGCTCGTATATATCTCTTGCTGCTGCTGTTTCACCCATCCCTTCTAATACATGTGCATGATTATAATTAGTAACAGTTTGACCAAATTCTAGTTTTCTGAATTCAGTTGGAAAACATTCACTAAATTCTGTTGCAGTTATTTGTGCTTTAGAATTATCAGAATAGCTTTGAAGAAATTCTTCATAATCATTTTCATATTGTTTTAATGTTAATCCTGTTGTTTCACATTTAATATCTCCTTTACCAAACATGTTTAAGATTTTGTCAAATCCAAGTCCGATTTTGTCTTGTGCAACTGCAATTAATAAAAATAGTACTATTAATCCTAATCCAATTCCAATAGCAAGATTAACTTCTATCTTAGCTTTTTTATTTCTCTTTTTTCTTATCATTTACTTACACTCTTTTTTTTAAAACCCAGGAATATTAAGATTCATTAAATATCCTTGAGCTCTTGCAATAAAAAATAAAACTATTAATAAGATTATAATTCCAATAATAATACCTATAAGTAACCAATTAGGTCCTGCTTCTTGTGCTTTTGTGTTTTTTAACATTTTATTATGATAAATGTTCTTTATTTATTTAAATCTTTATATTATTTCTATATACATCACGTATGACTAATTGGGGCATATTCACATCCAAGTTCATTTACTATCATATCTTCATTATATGGTCTTAGTACAATAAATGATGCCCATTCTAGATCTGCTTCTCCAAAATAACCTGATAATAAGGCAAGTACTCCTCCACCTATTATTACTGCACCTACTCCTGTACTAACAACTCCTGTGATTATAAGAACACCACCAACTCCAGCTACTGTCCCCCCACCTATTTTTTTTGTTTGGTCAAAGAACTTTTCTATTTTTTCTTTACCTTTAATGTAAGTGAACACAACAGCATAATCATTGCTTTTAGATGTATCTATTCTTTCTTTTGGTATATTTTCAAAATCTTTTATTCCTAATATTTGTGAATTCTCTGTTTTATATCCTGTTAAATATTGTAAATATGTTTTTTTACCTTTTGGAATTCTTCTGGTAGCAAGGAATTCAGGAAAATCATCTATTATTAGATTTTTATCTTTAAAATCAATGTGATGGCATACAAAGCAATATATATTTTCATCTTCGAATAAATTTAGTTTCCCTTCACCAAACTGATCCCAGCAATCATACATTGCATTAGAGATTATATACTTTGATTTTTCATTATCTTTTTTTTCAATATTAATTAATTGAGTTTTGCAATCTATTTTTGTATTAAATATATTTTTTCCTTTTACTTTTGTTAAAAAATGTGCATAAACACTTGATTTACATATTTCCTTATCTGTGTTTCCTACTTGTTTGAATAATTTGTTATAGAATGTCCATAAAGTAATCAATGTTGCAAGCAAAATAATAATAATTATTAATAATGATATTGCTGTTGCTTTTTTGTTTTTTTTGAACATATTTTATTCCTCTTGCCATAATATTTGGTTACAGTTAAAACCTTGTTTACCTTCTGATTTTATATTTACTAAACCTTGTTCATTTGTTATAAAGATTTTTTGAGATTCATCAGTTCTGAAGAGTTTTTTACCTATTACCTCTCTTCCAAATCTTCTAAAAACTACTATATAATTATTTTTCTCATCTTTAGTTGATTTGCTTATTACATTTGTTCTGTGTCCATCTTCATTATAAATAGAGAAATCTAAATCAAAAGCTTGTTGATCTCCAAACATTAAGAATTCACTAATAGTTTTTGTTTTACTATATTTTGATTTTCTTGTTATTAATTTGTCTTCAAGAGCACTTGCAAAGATTTTATTATTTGTTGTGAATTTTGAACAAACAATACAATTTGATTGTTTTGTAATGAATCCTGTACCAAATACAGGGATTTTTCCTTCACCCATCTTATACCAACAATGATCTAGTTGTTCAAGTATAGAACTAATATCTGTTATTTTTTCATTAGTATCTTTTGCTTCATATTTAATAACAGGGCATTGTATTTGCACATCTTCTACTGCACCCCAACTAATTTCTTTTACTTTTGAATTTGTTTTAATACTAAATAAACAAACATCTTTGTCTACCTTTCTTTTCATTTCTTTTACTAATTTAACAGAGAAATACATTAATACAATCCCTGCAAATATAGAGATTATTAATATGATCAAAACACTCATTGCCATTGCTCTTTTTTTTGATTTTAATAATCTCATTTTATATTTGGCCTTTAATTTTTAAGAATACTGAAATAATGATTATTGCTGCTAAAAGAAATATAAGTATTTGAATTATAAATTTAGGAGTAGGTTTCCACCCTTTTTTATTTTTAAATATTAACATATAGTAGATTTAGAATATCCATATATATAAAGGTAATGGTGAGTTTTATAAGAATTATTAGTTTTAAGCACAACAGACTAATCCTGATTTACACTTTTTTTCTCCTATTAATGGTTGATCTTTTCTATTTTCACATTCATCTTTTGGTTGGCAAGTGCCTTCATCTTTTCCTTCGCCTTTTTTGTATACACATTCATCTCCTTGCTCAAGTGTTCCTACACCTAATACTGAAGTGTCACCTGCTTCATCTGTTTTATCACTAAAGAATTCAATTTTTCCAATAAAAATAGCAGTAAGGACAACTAATACAATTAAAGCTAATACAGCTATAATTATAGTTCTAATAGAGAGTCCTTGTGCTCTTTTATTTTTAAAAATCATTTTTAATCTTCATTGAGACCTAATGATACACAACATGCAGGTCCGTCTGCTTTTCCTTCATCATATCTTTTCTCACAATCTGTTCCTGAGAATATTTTAAAATTACTT
>CAYWFN010000094.1:0-4066 GCA_964457715.1 uncultured Methanosarcinales archaeon
AAAAAGGACCATGTGATCCTAAATGTCCAGAAGGAAAAACAACATGTACAGAATCTGATGTTGACTGTCCACCACCACCACCAATTTGGATGTATGTCTTAGGTGCAGTAATCATATTACTGATTGCATATCTACTAGGTAAAACATCTAGAAAATCTTGAATTTTATTTTTTTTTATTTTTTTTATTAAGAAATTTTATGATGAATTATTTGTGTAGGAGGAATTGATAAATGTTTGGGAGGGTTTGGTATAACATTCACAGCAATGTTTTTAAACTACTAGACCATCCTCTATATAGTATGGGGAAACTACACATTTACATATTACTATTATGTTTACTTTCTATTAGTGTTCTTGCTTTAGATTGTCAGTATACTGAACAAGAACCATATGAAGAGTTTATTAATGTCTTTTATGAAAATGGAACTAAACTAGATTATGATGTTTTAGAAATAAGAGACATTAAAGGTGGTTTATTCGGAAGGACCCCTACTGAATTTAAAAGTCTATTAGAATTCAAAGTTTATAATAATTATCATAGTGAGATTGGTGTAACTGTTCATTATCTTGTTGAAGGAAGATCAACTTATAAAGTAACAACAATTGGTTCTAGAGAAGTTTTTCATTCTTCTCAAAAAGATGGAGGGCTTCCAGAGGACATAAGATTTGTTATTAATAGTCCTGATGGACTTGAATCAAGATGGGAAAAGAGAATTAAACAAAAAAAAGTATGCAAAAAATGCTGTAATACTGATACTATCTGCTTAAATGATGGACAGCCAGCAGATTCTGACTGCAAATGTGGTTCTGGTATAAGAAATGTTAATGGAATGTGTATTCCAAGTGATGGGGAGATCTTTAATAAAAGTGACAGTATTTGTCATACTAACTATAATGAAAATTGTGAAAACAGTCCTATTGATTGTGCTTGTGAAGGGAATAATAAATGTACTAATGGACAATGCATAAGTGATTGCTCAAATCCACCTGCTGGAAAGGATTGTTGCAAAGGTGAATTTAGAAGTATAGGTTTAAAAGATAAAGAATTACCTTGTGACTGTAACTTTGAATGTAAAGAGAATTTAGTTTGTAGTAATAATAAATGTATTGAAGACTGTTCAAATCCTCCTGAAGGTATCGAATGTTGTGATGCAGTTTTTAAGAAGATTGATTCCAAAGATCTTGGAGAAGCTTGTGGTTGTGATTTTGAATGTTCAGTTGGTGTTTGTTTTCAAAATAAGTGTGAAGAATTAATGACTCCTATTCTTACTTGTTCTTCAGGTACTTCAGTAAAAAAAGGTGACAAATTAAGTTGTAATCTTGTTGCTAAAAATACAAACCTAGGAAGGGATATAAAAGTTACTTTTGTGTTAAATGCAGGAAATGGTTTAGCTTTTTCTGAGAGTATGGGTTGTCAGAATATTAAAGGTAGTCAATGTTTAGGCACATATACAATTGCTGAGCTAAGTAATGAAGGTGTTGAAGTTGGTTTAGAAGCTTTGGCAGGTGGTGATTCTAAAGTAAGCGGAGAGGTTAGTTATAAATATAAAAGTAAAGTTACTCCAGAACCTGTTCCAGATTTGGATGTTCATATTTATTTCTGTAAAGATGGTAAGGCTGATGAAGGTGAGACTAAGAAAAATTGTTGTACTGATGTTGGTGTGAGGAATTTTACTTGGTTACTTCCTTGGAATGAGGTGTGTGTTGATAATATTGTTGAATATGAAGTGAATTGGGTGTTTATTATTGTGTTTATTTTAATTATTGCAATTCTATTCGGAAAGATTTTGTATCTCAAAATCCTAAAAGAAATAGAAAAGCAAAAAACACTTAGGGAGGAGAGAAAAAAGGAAAAAGAAAGACAAAGAACATTACAAAAGGAAATTGAACATATTAGAGAAAAAGTAGAATATCTGAAAAATAATAGGTTGAGTATCAAAGAAGAAATAGAAAATGGGGAGAAAAAAATAATTCTCTTAAAAAAACAGATAAAAAATTCTACAAAGAAAGCAAAAGAAGATCATGAAAAAGAACTTTATGAATTTGAAAAAAAACTAGGTGAAAGAAAGAAAAAATTACGATTAAATAACGAAGAATTACAAAAAAAGATAAAAGAATATAAGAAAATGAGTAAAGAACATTATATAAAAAAATATAAAGATAGGTATGGCAAAAAAATATATTTAGACACTAAAAAGGAATATTTAAGATTTAAAAGTGATAATGAATACTTACATAGATATATTTATCGAAGTTTTTATGGTTCTTTTAATGAAAAAAATGAAATACATCATATAGATGCAAATCACTATAATAATGAAATTTGGAATTTGATAGAACTTAATCATGATGACCATTATTGGAAGATTAAACATGGAAGAATTAATTGTGACTGGGACTCGGGTATTGATGAACTTAAAAGAATTGGTCTTTCTGAGAAAGATTTTCCAGAACAAGTAATCAAACATCTTAGAAATAGATAAAACACAAAACCTTTAAATACTTCTTTATTTATATATATTTAAAATGAAAATTAACTTTATTGTTTTAATAGTATTATTAGCAGTTGTTTTTTATGCAGGAATGAAATATGATGAAGACTTAAATTTTATATCTAATTTAAATGAATTAAATATAAATAATCCTGGAGTAGGTGAGTTAGATGAGTTTAATCATCAAAAAGAAATCTGCCATGATACTGTTAAGGAGAATTTAAGAAGAAGAGAAATAAGATCTCCTGTTAGTTTTAGTCATAATATTATAGAAACAAAGGTGTTTAATGATATTGAAGAAGCGAATGAATATAAAACTAAATATTCTTCATTTAATTTAGCTGATCCAATTTGTAAAAATAAGAATTATATTCAAATTGTTAGTGTCTTAGTAGAGATAAAATACAAAAACCCTCTTGTGGAACCTCTTACAGGAATGAGCATAGAAAAGGAAAGTACAGTATTCTCTTGTGATGGTGATGGTAAATTAGTAGAAAGAGGAAGAAACTGTTAAATAGATTATTCTAAACAAAAAACATTATAAATCTTCTATTAATGAAATATATTAAAAGAAAAATTATTAACATCTTTTCTAACAATTATTTCATTGGAATCTTCTCTTTTTTTAAACATGAAACATAATTTGTAATTACCTTCTTTAATATTATAAAAAACACCTATTCCTTTTTCATTTGTTTTTGTTCTTAAGATACACCTTTTGTCTTTAAATAAAAATAGTTCTAGATTTTTTATTGGAAAAATAAAAAATCTTTTAATTACTATCCTAATAATGCTCTTCCCATAATATTTTGATTTTTTAGATATTTCTGGTTTAATATCTATTACATTTTCAGGATTAATTTTGAGCGTTATATATTCATATTCAGCAATAATTGTCTCAGGTTTGTTCTTACTTTCAATAATAATTTTATTAGGTTTCTCCTTATTTTCAACAATAATTTTTTCATATTTTTTATCATTTTCAATAATAATTCTTTTACTTTTTTTACTTAGAAGATTTTTCAATGCATCGTTGTATTTATCATTATCTTTCTTTTCATTTTCAAAAGCATAATTTGCATAAACCATGCATGGATGACCACTATCATGTTTGAATGGATCACCAGGTTTGGTCATTCTTGGTATATAAGGTTCTTTATGTTCGTCACAATGATAATCTTTGCAATATTTACATTGTATTAATTTTCTTACTTTTCTACATAAATGATAATTACATCTTGTTTTATCTATTTTGTGTTTCCTTTCTTTGGTTGGCTTTCTGATTTTTTTACTTCCATCTATGAATACTACTCCTCCAGGAGGTTCAAATCCTGCAATGTTACTTAATTCATTTTCTCTTTGAAATTTAGAACTATGATCTGGAACCACAATATGGCTTACTTCATGAGCGGCAGTATTAGCAAGTTCATCAAAATTTAATAGATTTAATTGCCTTTCAGAAATACAGATTTTATTTTCATCTGGATGATAATGTGCCTTTTCATCATAACCTTCTTGTTCACAACCATTAAAATTAAGCTTTGGTATTTTGAGATTTCGCTTTTTACATATT
>CAYWFN010000095.1:0-4012 GCA_964457715.1 uncultured Methanosarcinales archaeon
TGTCCATTACTTTGAATAAATCTATCATCATCAATAGAATATGTTAGTTCATCATCTTGGTCAAGATCTTCTGCTTTAACTGTTACTTTTACTATATCTTTTTCATTGATTGTAATATCTTGTATTAGTTCTATTGTTGGATTTCTATTTTGATTATTTATTGTCACTGTTAATTCTTCTGTTTCATCATCTGTCCCATCATCAGCAGTTACTATTATTTCATATATTCCAGCATCATAATAATCTGTTGTCCAGGCAAACACATTTGATTGTTCTGTTTGTACAAAATTTTCATTATTAATTGAATATAATAATACATCTTCATCAGGATCTTGTGCATTAATTGTTATTTCTATGTATTCATTTTCATTGATTGTAATGTCATCTATTGGTTCTATGATTGGTTTTCTGTTTTTATTGTTGATTGTTAAGGTAAATGGTTCTTCTACTGTTTCTGTGCCATCATTTACTTGGGTTTTGATAGTATATGTTCCTTCGTTATCATAACCAATCTGCCATGTAAATTTATTTTCTTGATTTGGATCTTGTATAAAATTAGGATTACTTGTTGAATATGTTAGTACATCATCTTGGTCAGAATCTGTAGCAAGTATTGTTATGGTCACTGTTTCTCCTTCATCAACTTTTATATTATCAATAGGCTCTATTGTTGGTTTTATGTTTTTGTTTTTTACTATGACTGTAAGTTGTGTTGGTGTTATGTATTCACCATCACTTGCTGTTACTATAATATCATGTGTTCCTATATCATTCTTATCTGTTTGCCATTCAAATACATTCAATTGTTGCACAAAGTTTTCATTATCAATAGAATATGTTAATGTATCCTGATCAACATCATTTGCATTTATTGTTATTGTTACAAGTTCATTTTCATTAACTGTTATATCCTCTATTGGTTCAATTGTAGGTGGTGCATTTATATCATTGATTGTAAGTGGAAAACCATTATTTGTTGTTGTTTGTTCATCACTTACACCTATAAAAACATAGTATGTTCCCATATCTTCATAATCTGTTTGCCATGTGAATTTATTTTTTTGATTTGGATCTTGTATAAAATTATCTCTTCTAGGTGCAACTGTTACTGTATATGTTAATTCATCTTTATCAGGGTCTTGTGCATTTATTATCAATGTTGCTGTGTCTGTTTCATCTATTGTCATAGGTTTCATACCTTCTATTATTGGTGCTCTGTTCTTATCATTGACTATGATCTGTACTGTTTTTGTTTCTTGATCTTTACCATCACTTACTGTTATTGTAGGATTGTATGTTCCTTCATCTTCATAATCTGTTTGCCATGTGAAAATATTTTTATTGTTTTGATCTTGAATAAATCTATCATCATCAATAGAATATATTAATTCATCATTGTCAGGATCATTTGCATTAATAGGAATTGTGACAAGTTCATTTTCATTGACTGTTATCTCTTCTATTGGATCAATTATTGGTATTCTGTTTGGTAATGTTGATAAACAAACTGGTAATGAATTGTTTTTTATAACATCTGTATCATCATCATCCATTGAACCATCCTGATTAAGATCAAATTTAGTATCATATTCAAGAGGAACATTTTCTTCATAATAATTAACATCTTCTTCATTAATTACAGTGTCAAGATTGATGTCAGGACATGTTTTTGTTTCAATTGTTTTTTCTTTTGGTATAAGATTGTATTTGATTGATAATTCAGAAAGTTTCATCTTGCCTGGTGTTTCAGAATGAAATGTTATAGGTATTGTACAATAACCAAATTCATCTTCTTCGCAATCTTGAAGTTGTTTATTGAGTTTCTCTTTTATATCTGTGCCAATATTTGTTTTTTTGTTTACAGTCCCTGAATGTTTTTTAACATATTCATTGTTTACATAAACTGATAATTCACTCGGTCTTTCAAGTTTTACATAGAAATCACCAGATGCACCTGAGGCACAATTATTATTACTATCACATGCATATGATTTCCATTCGTGATGTGGTTCTTCAACACCTAATGTGCTGAATTCACATGATTTTTCTCCGCCTTGCTCTAGATTAGTGCTACAGAATTCCTTTTCATTGCACTGTGTTCCTGACAATCCTTGATTATCACATATAATCATTTTTACATTATCATTATCTAAGTCTTGTATATTTGCAGTGAATGTCACTGTGTTACCTTCTAGTGTTGGATTTTCTTCTGTTGAATCATCTTGTGTTACTGATTCAAAATGTGCTGCTTTGTTTTGTATTGTAATTATGTTTGAATCTGATGAAATGCCTGCTGTTAAATCATGTTCATCAATTGGTTTTTGTCTGCATTTTATATTAACATCTGTTGTGCATTCTTCAATTGCATTACAATCAAGTGTTGATGAATCTTGACCACTAACCAAATCATTATTGATAAACCAATAATATCTTTTTACTGAAGTTGAATCCCCATCAGGATCTGAGATAGTTCCTTTTTGACATGTTATTATGCTATTTTTATAATAAGGTCCGTTTATTACAGGTGCTGATGATGATGGTTTGTGGTTTACATGGAAGCTTCCTGATGCACCATCTTTGCAATTACTATAATCACAAACTCCATTTACACACTTCCTTGAATCATCACATGCATGAGATTTCCATTGGTATGTTGAAGATTGATGATTGTTTGTATTAATTGAACATGATTTTTCTTTTTCTGAGCTGTCTGATGTTAAACAAATGGTTTCTCCTGCACAGCTTCCTCCAGACCTGCCTGATGAATCACATAAAAATAATATTGTAGAAGCGCTGTCTATATCTGAAACTTCTGCTTTGAATATAACTTCTTCACCCATATTAACAGGGTTGCTATTGCTTGATCCTTTACCATCAACATATGTTGCTGTATCAAATATTGGTCTTGCACTTGTGATTGTGACTTCTGAACTTGCTTTCCAATTACCCCAACTGTGTCCATCATATAATTGAACTTGGCATTTCCATTTTTCACCTACTTGTGTGTAAACATTTGAAATTTCTTTTTGTCCATCAAGATTTGATTGACGATATCCATTTTTATACCAGTAATAATTTTCATCAACTATTGTATCTCCTTCCGGGTCACTAGATGGGTTGTAATAACAAATTAATTTTTCCATTGTATCTGGAAATGATGGATGAATATAAGTGGAATGAACTGGCGTAGGTTCGTTTGTTTGTGTGCATTCTGTGTTTGCATAGCCATTTTCTGCATCATATGCATAGACTCTCATAAATACTTCTGTTCTATCATCAAATTCAAGCCAATCAAACTTACCAGCATTATTAGGTGATTCATCATTATAACAAAAATCATTAAAATTTTCTGAAAAACCATTTTCTATGGAAGTTTTGAATTTCAGTTTTAATCCAGTTCCAGTACCATAACAACCAGTATTACAATTATTTTTATTAAATTTATCACATGCTACAGAATTTGGTGCACAATATAGATAATTTGTATTGCTAAGGTGGTCATTATTATTAAAATCATCACCACTATTAATATCAATGTCAATAAATACTCCTCCATCAGGATCATTTACAAATTTGCTATCTCTTCCTTTACAATATCCTTCATGATTAGAATACCAATTATCATTAGCATGCCAAAATAATGCAATTCCTCCATCAAAATCATCTTCACTATCATAATCCCATACTCCTGCAGAGTCAAGGAAATTTGTTATAGGATAATTGACAAATTTATAACATTTATTTTTTTCTTCTGGTAGAATATACCAACCAAGACTTTTACCTATTGAAGATGCTTTTCCTTTATCATAATCCTTTCTTGATAAGTCTTCTGGTTCTTCATAAGATATTTCATAACTACTAGTATCACAAACTATTCCATAACATCTTCTATAACATTTGTTACCACTACAATAAGTTCCGTAATCTGTAAATCCATTTGGACAACTAGATGGTCCACATTCTTTCCAAGCACTAACACTTTGTGTTAATATGATTAAAACTAGGGAAATTA
>CAYWFN010000096.1:0-4007 GCA_964457715.1 uncultured Methanosarcinales archaeon
TGTTTTTTTTGGTTTTTTCCAAGCTTGTCTTATCCATTTATACATACTCATAGTATTCAGCCTCCGTTATTTTAATTTTATTCATTGTGAAATTACCGCCTGTTAAGGCCAGCGAAAACCTAGCAGATCGTCAGACGATCAGGGCTTTCCAAGTGATTATACAGCAAATGGAAAGTTTGAGCGAGGTAATTTCACTAAACAATACACAAAGTTCAGGTAAGCTACTACCCACATCCTTTGATGTTGTATAGGGATCGTGATTGGTTTATAAAGGTTGTGGTTTGTGAAATAAACACTTATACTATTCTAGAATAGTAATAACAGAGTAAGTTTTATATAGTGCAAACAACAACCCTATATAAATAGGGGGAGAATAAATGAATCAACCATTATACAGAACTCTAATAATTGATAAATTGGATTGGTCAGAAGAAAAAAGTATATTATTAGATAAAATTACAGTAAAAAAGATAGCATATACAGATCATAAAGGTACTTTAAAAGTATGGGCATCTAGAACAGATCCTAGAATAATATTCTTTTTTAGTAATGGTACTAAAAGAGCAATAAGTAATTCTGAAGATCTTGAAGATTTTATACATGGATTATTAAGTGATCAGAAAATAGAATATGAATTATTCTTAGCATCTGAAGCAGATATGCACGAGATAGTACATATAAAATCTAAAATAGATGCAAGTATAAAAGTAAAAAAAGGCAGCAGAATAACAAAAAAAGAAATGGAATATGAAATAGCACATAGAAATAATACAATCGTTTTATTAAGAAAACAAAATATTGATAGTGGAAAAACAATAGATGAGTTAGTAGAAACAATTGATCAAAAAAGTGAAGAAATCTTAGCATTAGAAGAAAGAATTAAATTACAAAAACAAGAATTTGATAATAAATTCTTAGAATTTGGAACTGAAAACATGTCAGAATACACAGAAATATCATTAAAACAAAAAATAGAAAGAATAAAAGAGATTGGTGATATAGAAAATAATGAAGAATACAAAAACGCAGAAGAAGTTGTTAGATTTTATAAAGGAAAAAACATGACAAGATTCTCTAAAGAGTGTCAAAATCTGTATTCTGAACAATTAAAGATTTATGAAAAATTCAAAGAACAAATCTCTGAAAAAAATAGATTATTAAATGAAATTATTGATTATTATAAATTAGTCCTTACATTACCTAGAGAGATTTGTGAAAAAATCTTTCCTGATTGTGGAATAAAAGAATTAGAAGAGATTGCAGTCCAACCAGATAAGGTTTCATCTGATCTAGTTGAACATTATAGAGAATTAGTAAATATAGCAAATAATAAAATAAAAGAAATGGGATATAAACCAAAGATTTTCCATGAACAATTAATTGGTACTGAAGATTTTTTAAATTGTAAATTATTTGAATATGCTTTATATGAAGTTTATTATGATAATAGAGATAGAAAAGAGAATAAAAGGATATTAAAAAATAAAGATTCAATATGTAAGAGAGTTGATGGATTCCTTGCATTACATGAAGATCCAGATATAAATATAAATTTTGATTTTTACAAAGCATATGACATACTACTTAAGTATAATTATATTACTACAATTGGAGAAAGAAGAGCCACTCAATATCTTTTTTTTAGTGAGGGAGTATAAAGATGTCAAATAATGGTCATAAAAAAACAGATCAATTTTGTGTAGTTCAATTAAATGAGAAACACAAAGGTTTATTTAGAAAAGTACATAGTGCTGTAAGTAGTTTTGTTAAAGGTATAAATCAAAAACCTAGTACAGAAGCAGTTATTAAAAAAGATTCTAAAGATCCATATATGTTATATGTAAGAGCTACAAATTATAAAGGAAACTTAGAAAGTACTTTAAGAAATAAAACAAGATCAGTTAAAGCTGTAAAAAATAATACTGACTTAGTAACAATTAGACACTCTTCATTAGATGAGATTATTGAAGCTCATATGAAAGGTATTGGTATAAAGGAAAGTTCTCTTCAAGAACTTGAACAAGGTTATAAAGAAACAATAGAAATGAAAGAAAAAGAGATACAAGGATTAAAGGAAGTAATTGAAAATGAACAACAAGCTAAAAAAGATGAAAAAGAAGAATTAGAATTAGAAAATCTTTCTTTAAAAGAAGAAATTGAAAAATTAAAACAAGAAATGGATTTAAGTAAATTAGAAAAAGAAAAAGAAAGGTTGAGACAAGAATTTGAACAAGAAAGAGAAAAACTACTAGAGGAGTTAGCTAACATAGAGCAAGTTAATGATGAAAATGCAAAAGCTATAATCCTAAGAAGAGTTGTAGATTTAATACAAAAAATTGAGTCATTTGATGCAGATGAAAAATATCAATCTGCTAAAGCAAATGTTGAAGAAGTTAATAAAGAAGGTTTTGTTCCTGTACTAATGAAAGAGATGTATAAAATGGATCTTGAATTTATAAGAGCATATGAAGAAAGAATTGGTGGAGATAGACAAGAGTATCTTGATGAAATTATTAAAACAAGGAACATGTTAACAAATATAATGAAAGATATTGATAATTATTGTTTAGCAAGTGATATAAAAGATTTAAAAACTTTTGTTACAAACAAATTAAAGAGACTTAGAGAGAAATTACAATCAAGTGAATTAATTGCTGATGAAGAAATAGATGAACTAATAGATAGTATAACACCAGAGGAATTAAAAGAAGGTTCAGATTTGTTAGACACACCACCAAAAAATCTTGCATCACTTGAATACTTATTAAAGAAAAAGTCAAGTAAACTAACTAGAGAAGAAGTAAAATTAATACATGAATTTACTAGATACAAAGGAAAGATTCATAAAATAGAAGATCTTCCTGAAGATAAATTAGTAATTCCTTCTCAATTTCAAGCTGAAACAGGATTAAAAGTTCTTGAACTTATGTATTTAAGAAAAAATAAAAGCATAGGACATATTGTTAAAAATAAGTCAAAAGATGGTAAAGAATATGTTGTTTATTTAAGAGATGAAATTGATAGAATAAAAGAAAAAAATCTTTTACCTTATCTAAGATTATTAAGTAAACATCTTCATTATAAAGAAGTTCTTAGAAAAAAAGAAGGGGGAAGTACAAAACTTGATGAAAGAATCTTTGACAGGATGAGAAGCAAATCAATGATTGCAATCTATAGATCATGGGAAGCAAATCCTGAAAAAGAACAAAATGCAACAGATCTTGTAAAGATAGCATTAAAAGAAGATCCTGAAGCAAATGAGTATACAATAAGAAATACATTATCAAAAGAAGCTAGAACTGGAAAAAGAATAACAAGAGTAAAACCAGGTTGGTTTAAGATAAGTAAGAATTATATTATTAGAGAATAAATAACAAATCACAATAATCTTTAAATACTCTTTCCACCGACTTCTTACATATGGATATATGGGACCAAATATTAAAAACAAGAGTTGATGATATAGAAAGATATGCTAATTTATTTCCTGAAATAATTGATTATATTCTGTTTAAGAAAAAAGAATTTAGAGATGATATGGAAGATAAACAAGATTACCTCTTGATTACTGAAGAAAATAGAGCTAATTGTGTTTTTGTTCATGTTGTTCCAAAAGAATTAATGTCTTTGTTTAGGCAAATGCAAATACAATCACCAAATGATTTTTATGGTTATTCTGTATTAGCTGGTAGAAGAGATGGTAAAGATCTTAGAATTACTTGTTTTGGTGTTCCTTGTTCTATTTTGTATAAAAGTATTATGAATAATGATATTGTTAAAGATATTAGGCAAGACAGTATTAAACATGTTGTACTTGGAATGGTATTTGATGATAGAGAAAGATTGTTAATGATAAAAACAAATAAACATCCTTATGAAGGGCATTGGACATTACCTTCTGGAGTCGTTAATGATAATGAACTTATTGAAAATGCTATTGCAAGAGTGATTTATAATCAAACTGGTGTAAAATCTGAATTTGTTAAAGAAACAATGTTAGTTGATAA
>CAYWFN010000097.1:0-3998 GCA_964457715.1 uncultured Methanosarcinales archaeon
TTGGTCTCATTTTTTAATTTGTCTTACTCTTCAAATTATATTTCAAAATCTTGTTGATATTTAAGCATATTTATAAGATATTGACCATAATCACTTTTTGATAAAGAATCTGCTAACTTTCTTAATTGAATTTCATCTATAAATCCCATTCTATAAGCAATTTCTTCAATACATGCTACCTTGAGTCCTTGTCTATTTTCAATAGTTTCAACGAAATTAGATGCTTGCATAAGACTTGAATGTGTTCCAGTATCTAACCATGCAAATCCTCTTCCTAATTTTTTCACATGTAATTTACCCATTTTTAAGTAAGCATTACTTACATCAGTAATTTCTAGTTCCCCTCTTGCTGAAGGTTTTAAACTTTCTGCAATTTTAATAACTTGATTATCATAAAAATATAGACCTGTTACAGCCCAATTTGATTTTGGATTAATTGGTTTTTCTTCTATGTTTATTATTTTATTATTTTCATCAAAACTTGCAACACCATAACGTTGTGGATCTTTCACCCAATATCCAAATACAGTTGCACCTTCTCTTCTTAGTCTAGCTTCTTTTAGAAGTTTTTGAAAACCAAGACCATAGTAGACATTATCCCCTAATATTAAACAAACATTATCTTTACCTATAAACTCTTTACCTATGATAAATGCCTGAGCAAGACCTTCAGGTTTTGGTTGTTCTGCATAATTTATTGATAATCCTAATTGTGAACCATCACCTAAAAGATTTTTATATAAAGGAAGATCATGAGGTGTTGAAATGATTAATATCTCACGAATATTTGCAATCATTAAAACAGAAAGAGGATAATAAATCATAGGTTTATCAAATATAGGAATTATTTGCTTGCTTATTGATTTAGTAATAGGATAAAGACGAGTGCCAGATCCACCTGCAAGGATTATTCCTTTATATTTTTTATCTACAAAATTATTTTCTTCTAAATATTCCCATAATGCTTCTGTCCAATTTCTTAATTTAGGAATCTTAGTATTATTTAATATAGAATATTGAGGACGTCTAGCTTTTAACCAAGAAAATAATTTAAAACTTTCCTGTGTTGAAATAGGAATAACACCCACATTCTTATTTGTTTGTTTTATTATTTCTTTAGCGAATTCAAACCAACTACAACTCCCAAAATTAGTTACATGATAAATTCCAGGTTTATAATGCTCAACAATTAATTTTATATGTTTTGCTAAATCTTTAGTATATGTTGGACAACCAACTTGATCATCAACAACTTTAATTTGATCCATCTTTTCTGTTAAATCAATAATTGTTTTAACAAAGTTCTTACCACTTTTTCCAAATAACCAAGAAGTTCGTATTAAATATGGTTGTTTTGAATTTTTTAATAATATATCTTCACTCATAGATTTAGAGTGTCCGTAAATATTTATAGGACTTCTTTTATCATCTTCAGAATATCCTTGTTCTGATGTACCTTCAAAAACATAATCTGTACTAATGTGTACAAGTTTTGCATTACAATGATTTGCAACTTTTGATAAATGTTCTAAAGCATAACTATTGACTTTCATTACAAATTCTATTTGATCTTCACAAGCATCAACATTTGAAAATGCTGCAGCATTTATTATTAAATCAGGATTTAATAAAGAAATTTTATCAAAACATCTTTCTTCGTTTGTAATATCTAATTCTTCCTTGTTCCAACTAATAGCATCTGGAAAAGCTTTTATTAGTTCATAAGCTAACATTCCATTTCCACCAAGTATCAAAGTTTTCATTTTATAATTATCTATTTTAATTTTTTCTTAATTTTTTGTTTATCTATTTTTTATGCTCCAATCAAAACCCAATTTATCAAAAGCAATTCTTTGTTCATCTGGTTCAGTAGGATTATATGTTTGGTCAGTATGGTAAATCATTGAAAAATCTTTATTTCCTAAAACTTGATAACCATGAGCTACTCCAGGAGGTATTAATAATAGCATAGGTTTTGTATCACCTATAAAAAATTCTTCGAATTGTCCTTTTGTTGATGAATTTTCTCTTAAATCATATAATACTGCTCTCGCTCTTCCTGAAATGCCAAACCAGAGATCTGTTTGTTTTTTATGCCAATGAAATGCTTTTATTACATTTGGATGTGTTACTGTAAAAGAAGTTTGTTTTATTGGGATAAACAAGCTACCTTCTTTAGCTACTTCCATAAAAAAACCACGATCATCAGGATGTATTATTAATTCTTTGTATAACACACCTTGAATTTTTCCTTGTTTAATCATTTTTAATTGGCCTCCACCAAGATTCATTTTCTTTATACCATTGTATAGTCTGCTTCAAACCTTGTTTAAAATCTTTATATTTATGTTCAAATCCTAATTGTTTTAATTTAGAACAATCAATTGAATATCTAAAATCATGACCTTTTCTATGTTGTACTCTTTGTATCATTTCTTCTCCAAATCCTAAATCAGAAAGCATTAATTTTGTTACTTCTAAATTTGTAAATTCATTTTCTCCTGCAATATTATAAGTTTCTCCAATTTGTCCTTTTTCTAACACAAAAATAATTGCTCTACAATTATCTTCAACATGTAACCAATCTCTTACATTCATTCCAGGATTATCATCGCTCCACATCAAAGGCACTTTTTTTCCATCTATTAAATTTGTAACAAATTTTGGAACTAATTTTTCTGGAAACTGATACGGTCCATAATTATTAGAACTTCTTGTTATTATAATTGGAAGTTTATAAGTCTCATAATAAGCTTTTACAATATGTTCTGCTGCTGCTTTTGATGCAGAATATGGACTTCTTGGATCTAATTTATGATTTTCTAAAGATGATGAACTATCAATATTTAAACTTCCATAAACTTCATCAGTAGAAACATGTAAAAATTTCTCAACACCATGTATTCTTGCTGCTTCTAAAAGTACATGCATTCCAAGAATATTTGATTTTGTAAAAATAAATGGTCCTTCTATTGAATTATCTACATGACTTTCTGCAGCAAAATTAACAACAAAATTAGGTTTTTCTATTTCAAATATTCTATTTATTATTTCTTGTGATGTTATATCCGCTAAATAAAATTTATACTTTATATTTTCTTCAACTCTCATATGTTTTAGATTATTTCCTTTTCCAGCATAAGTATGTTTATCAATATTAATAATATAGAAGTTAGTATTATCTAATATAAACTTTATAAAATTACTACCAATGAATCCACACCCCCCTGTTACAAGGATTTTTTTCATAATTTCACAGAATAAAAGACCAGTTTTTAAATTTTATTGTAATATAAGCTTTACTTAAAATTAATTAATTGATTAATATAAACATGATCAACTTATTTGATATAACTAAAGCAAAACAATAAATTTTAAATAACCAAACAAATGTCACACAAATATGAAAAATCCTGAAACTTCAGTAATAATGATTAATTATAATCAAGATAAGTATACACTACAATGTTTAAAATCATTATCAAAACAATCATACAAAGATTTTGAATTAATTTTAGTAGATAATGCATCAATGGATAAAAAATATTTAAAACAAGCATCTAAATACAAATTCGTAAGAACACTTGAAAATAAAATAAACACAGGTTTTGCAGGAGGAAACAATGATGGAGTTAAAATAGCAAAAGGGAAATATATTGTTCTTCTAAATAATGATACAATAGTTGACAAAGATTGGCTAAAGAATCTAGTAAAAGCAAAAAAAGAAAATAAAACAATAGGAATATTTGAGTCATCCGGGATACATAGATTACATGATCCAAAAATGTATAAAACCATTAATTTAGTAGGATATATTTTAGATTTAAAAACTAGTTATTATAATAATAAATTTAAAGAAATATTTTTTGCATGCGGGTGCAGTTTAATTTATGAAAGAACTTTATTAGAATTACCATTTGATGATGATTATTTTCTATATTACGAAGATTTACATCTAAGTTGGTTAACAAGACTTAAAGGATTAAGAGTAAAAATAG
>CAYWFN010000098.1:0-3936 GCA_964457715.1 uncultured Methanosarcinales archaeon
ATAACACACATCCACATACCAAAAATCCAACTAGGGATTTTAAAACCTTTTATATCCTTAGCAACTTGTCCTGTAATTAAGTTTTCATTTTGTTGATCTGTGGTTTCTTCTATAGTTTCTTCAATCTCTGGAATATAATTCTTATCTAGACTTATTGCTAAATAGTTAAAATTATTAGTTTCAGATGAATAATAATGATAATCTGAATCAGCACTTATTTTTTTAATAAATAAAACAGACCACAGATCATTCTCCATATCATAGGAATATAATTTTAAAAAAGAAACATTAAGATCCCTTAATTCAATAAATGATTTATTAACTCTAAAATTAATATCCACATCTCTGACATTATTTTCTAGATAATCAGATTCAATTCTCATAAATTTATAAACAAAACTTGGCGGACTTGATACTACTTTTTTTGGTTTCATATGATATGATTTAAGAGCAAGTTCAGAGGATTTTGTTTCATTAATAATTCTAAAACTTAATCTTATTATTGGCAATTTATCAATATTAATTTCTATTTCTTGTTTTTCTCCTTTTTTTAACCTATCATAAAAAAATGATTTTTTAACATCTTCTTCTTTTTCAATTGATACTCCTCCACCACCTTCAGATTGTGGTGAAAGTGACCCTCCACTATTGCCTCCTCCACCACCGCCTCCAGTATTACATCCAGAGTGAATTCCAGCATTATTATCATTACAATCATTTCCTAATGGACAACCTGTACCATATCCATCTTCATCATTGTCTGCACATTGTTCATGTATTGCACTATGTGTTAAACCAGTGATTCTATACCTTGTATTATTATCAACTCTTGAACAATTGTAAACTGTGTCTAATGAATTACATGTAACCAATCTTTCATTTGCACCATTACAACCAGAACTTATTTGTGATAAATTATTTATTTCAGAATTTTTTACACAAACAGTATTAAAGCTTGCATTTACATCATCAACATAAACAGTCTTTGTTCCACTTAATTGTAATCCTTTTATAATCAAAAATCCTCTATTATAATTAGTATCTTGTTTACTAATTGTTACATTATAAAGATTAATATGTTGCTGACTCATATTAGTTATAGCTTCAATTGTAATATTAGATTCAAGTTTTATTGTTAGATTGTGTTCTCCATCAAATTCTTTAACTAAATCATTTGAATTATCAATTAATATACTTGAAGATAATGAAGATGAGCTAGAACCACCACTAGAGGATCTAAAACTAGTTATAGATCCAGAATTACCTTTAAGATTATCATTTGTATCCACCAAACCATCATTATCATCATCTGTGTCTAATATATCATATTGACCATCATTATCTGAATCTGTTAAATCACCTATCTCAATTTTTATTATTTGAGATGAATTTAGATTAGAATCATTTACAATAATCTTTGCATAATAAATGCCAGTATCAAGATATGTAACATTCCATAAAAATATATTATCAGATTGTGAAAATTCAGACATGTTAATTGAATAATATAATGTATCATTTTCAGAATCTTGTGCATTGACTGTTATATTGATTGTATTATTTATAATCAGATCTGTATAAACAGATATATTTTCAATCAAAGTTAATGTTGGAGCACTATTTAAATCTAAAATTGTTAAATTCCATGATATAGTTGTATTTTCATAATTATCTGTTATAATAAGTGTTACATTATAAGAACCAGAATCAGAAAGTCCTGCAGTATAATCCCATGATGCATCATTTGATTGAAGTGTAGAATTAAAATACCAATAATAAATTAAATCATCTCCATTATTATCTGATGAATTTTGTAAAAATTCTATTGTTGAGTTTTCAGAAATACTTGTTACAAGATTCAGAGGAAGATAATCATCTAGTTGTGGTGCACTATTATTCATTTTTATAGAATAAGTGTCTGAATATGTTAAACCTATAACTGAAAAATTAGTATAAACTCTAAACTCATGCAACCCATCTAAATTAGTTACATTATAATTAAAATTATTTCCTGATCCAGACATTGTATAATTAACAGAATCAATTTCTAAGATTGCAGATGTAATCATTCTATCAATTGTAATATTAAAAAAATAATAATTATTATTAGTATGAGTATTGTTTTTCTCTGGTTGTAATAATATAATTTCAGGTTCTGTTGCATTAAGCACATCAATTCTTGTAAAACCAGATACTGACACCCCTGTTGAATTCAATCTTAATTTTATAGTTTGGATATCTAAAAGAGAACCATATTTTTCTTTATGAAATTGTTGTAATAATACAATTGCTCCGGAAACATGTGGAGTTGCCATTGATGTTCCAGATCTTGCTTTAGTATCTGTTATATGATCATTGTCCATTGAAGTTATACCAGAACCTGGTGCTAAAAAATCTAAATCAGGAATCCTGTTTGAATTAGAATAAATAGTGTCATCATCATTACTTGCTCCAACAGATATAACTTTTGAATGACATGCTGGATAACCAATTGCAGTTGTATTACCATCATTTCCAGACGCAGCAACTAAAGTTATTCCTGCATCATAAGCAGAATTTATTTCAGAATCATAATCTGATGGACAAGTTTCAAAAGTATATAAGTCTTCAGTTCCTAAACTCATAGATATTACACTTATATTATATTCATCTTTATTATCAATGCACCATTCTATTCCTTCTACAACATTACCCATAGATCCACCACCAGCTGCATTTAATGCTTTTATTGCAACAAGATTTGCATCAGGAGCAACACCTTTATGTGTTGAGTGATTAGATATTATTATTCCTGCAACATGTGTGCCATGAAAATGATCATCATCACATTCATTATTTTCTGCTGTACATACTGTATTTGATACTGTATTTTTTCCTGCTAAAACTTTTGTGCCCCAAGCACCACCTAGATTAACATGATCATAGTAAATTCCTGTATCTATTATACAAATTGTTTGGCCTGTGCCAGTAATATTAATATTATTTATTTTTCTCTGCCATACATCGTCTACATTAATTACTGGAACTGAAGAAGAAAGAAATACTTTTACTTGTAAATCTTTTTTTATTGATTCAACATTTGGATCATTTATTAATTCTTCAATAGCTTCTTCATCAGCAGTACCTGTTATAATTTCAGATTCTTCAAACACATGATCAATTTCTAGATTTGTATCTTCTATACTTTCAATATCCTCAGAAACATCTTTTAATTTTACTATAATTTCTACTTCATCATCTTCATTAATTTCTTCAATAACATCTATAGAAACTTTCTCATAGTTTTCATTCTCACTGATTGCATTTATATTTACAACTAATAAAAGTAGAAGTACAACTACTAAATACCACCTCTGTTTTTCCATCTGTATATATAGATAGGTGGGTTGTTTTTAAATGTTTTTATAAAAAATCTAAGAACTTAAAAACTTCAAACAACATAAACTCCTTTCCAAATAACAACCTTCACCTTTTCACCAAGCTTTAGTCTAGGCAATTTCTTATTCTTAACTTCAACAGATTCATAAGTTTCTGGATGAAGAACTTCAATATTAGGTTTAATTTTAGAAATAGTTGTTTTATATGTTTCTAGTTTTTTTATTTTTTCAGAATATTTAAAAGATATTTTCTTACCAACACCAATTTCCTTACCTGTTACTTTTTTACCAACTTTCTTTACTAACACTAACTTACTATTATAAAGGATAACATCTCCATTACAAAATTCAGGAACTCTAAACAAAACATTCAATCTATAAACATTTTTACTTGTTTGCCTATTATAAGAAAATAGTTGTTCATTAAAAGAAACAAAACCTCCAAATTCCTGAACAAGTTTATTTCCTAATGTTCTTAAGAACTTGTTTGAAGAAAGATAATAATCAATTCCTCCTTTAACTTTTACTTCTTTTGATATGAACACACCTTTTTTAGAAT
>CAYWFN010000099.1:0-3933 GCA_964457715.1 uncultured Methanosarcinales archaeon
ATATAAGTTAATCTTTCCATTAATATTTCTTTTTGCAAAATTAGATTTTTTTCTAAATAAACTTAGAGGACACCATATACTTATTAAATCAATAAAAAATAAAGTGAAAGAAAAATGAAAATCTGTGTAATAGGCCCAGCCTATCCTTACAAAGGTGGAATAGCCCATTATAATAATTGGCTATGTAATTTTATTTCAAGAAAACATGATCTAAGATGTATTTCATTTAAAACCCTTTATCCAAAACTAATATACCCTGGAAAAGAACAAAAAGATCTTTCAGCTACGAACAGAACTGAATTTAAAATAATAGAAACTATAAACTCAATAAACCCTCTTACTTGGATATCTACTATAAAACAAATAAAGAAATTTAACCCAGATATTGTTTTATTATATTGGTGGACACCTTATTTTTCTATTTTAAACAAATTTTTAACAAAAAGTATAAAAAATATAAAAAAGAAAACAAAACCAAAAATAATTTATCTTTGTCATAATGTTGTACCACATGAAGATTCGTTTATTGACAATTTCCTTTCAAAATTAGCATTAAAAGAAGGGAATTATTTTATTGTTCATGCTAAAAAAGAAAAAGAAAACCTTCTACAACTGTTACCAAAAATAAAACAAAATACAATAATCCCAGCAATGCATCCGACATATGCAGTACAATTTAAATTCAAAGAAATAAATCAGTCAAAAGCAAAGAAAAAGCTAAATATATCAGGAAAAGTAATATTATTCTTTGGGTATATTAGAGAATATAAAGGATTAATGTATTTAATAGAAGCAATGCCTCATATTCTAAAAGAATTTAATATCACTTTATTGATTGTAGGTGAATTTTGGAAAAATAAAGAGAAGTATATCAATAAAATAAAAGAACTAAAAATAGAAAACAATGTTTGTATCATTGATGAATATGTCCCAGATGAAAAAGTAGGAGATTATTATTCTGCTTCAGACTTAATAATATTACCATATCTAAGTGCAACCAACAGTGGAATAGCACAAATAGCCTATGGATTTGAAAAACCAGTAATTGCAACAAATGTAGGAGGACTACCAGAAGTAATTATAAACAATAAAACAGGATTTATAGTCCCACCTAAAAACTCAGCAAAATTAGCTAAAGCAATTATTAAGTATTATACAGAAAAAAAAGAACAAATATTTAAAAAAAACATAATCAAAGAAAAAGAAAGATTTTCATGGGAGAGGATGGTTGAGATTATTGAAAACCTAGAACAAAGAGGTGGTACTAAATGAAGATATTTATCACAGGTGGAACAGGATTATTAGGGGGATTTCTTATTGAAGAGCTTATTAAAAAAGGGCACAAAATAAGAGCACTTGTTAGAAGATCTAGTAATTTAAAATATTTAAAAAATTTAAATGTTGAATTAGTATATGGAGATGTCACAGATGTAGAATCACTAAATAAATCAACTAAAAACATAGACATTGTAATACATTTAGCAAGCCTTATACACCCAGTAAATGTTCCTGATTCATTATATTATACAATAAATGTTAAAGGAACTGAAAATGTATTTAATGCAGCATATAAAAATAATAAACACAAACTAAAACAATTTATTCATTGCAGTAGTGTTACTGTTTATGATATCCCCGATGATGATAATGAAATAATTTCAGAAAATTTCAATTGTAACAATCAAATAACAATATATGGAAAAACAAAATATGAAGGGGAATTAGCAATTACAAAACTTACTAACAAATATAAAATTCCATTAACAATAATACGTCCTGCAAGAGTATATGGTGAAAGAGATAAATCCTTGATACCAATATGTAAACTAATGAAAAAAAGATTCTTCTTTAATATAGGATCTGGTAAAACATTTATGCAACCAGTTTATGTAGATGATTGTGTTCAAGCAATTATAAACACTATTAATAATAAGAAAACATTTGGAAATAGGTACAATATTGCTGGATTAGAAACAATAAACAAAAAAAAGTTCTTAAAAATAATTTCATTGAATTTAGGTAAAAAAATGCCTTCTCTAAATGTTCCTATATTTATTGTAAAAACTGCAGCAATTATAAATGAATTAATTTGTAAACCATTTAACAAAGATCCATTCATAAGCAGAAAAAAACTAGCTTTTTTCTTAAGATCTAACAAATATGAAATTTCTGCAGCTCAAAAAGACCTAAAATATAATCCTAAAATAAAACCTAAACAAGGAATCAAAAGAACAATTGAATGGTATAAAAAAGAAAAATTAATCTGAAATTATTTTCTTTTATTATTATTGTTTATTATTATCGGTTGTCATTGTTTCTTATTATTTTTTTTAATAATATTAAACAATATTTTACCTATAACAAGACTCTTTGCACCTTTCACAATTCTTAACAATTCTTCTTTATCTCTAATTCTAATCAAAGTCTTTAAGAGGTATTTTGGTCTGAAAAAAAACTTTGCATGTGATTTATTAACTATTTTCATTAACTCTTCTCTTGATATTTTTGACTTTAGTACAGGACCATAAGTCATATCAAACATTTCTAAATTGTTTAATGCTTCTTTATGAAACCAATCTTTTGTTAATGCTTCTTCATACATCTTAGAACCAGGATGTGGAAAAACAAGAGAAAATTGTACAGTATCTGGATCTAATTTAATTGCTGAATTAATTGTTTTCTCCATGTCACTTCTTGTTTCCCATGGAAAACCTATCATAAAATTCATATGTACTGTTATTCCTAATTTTTTTGTAAGAGAGATAGCATCTTTAATTTGTTGTGGTGTAATTTTTTTATTTGTCTTTATCAAAGTTTTATTATTCATAGATTCCCCACCATAACAAATTAATTTACACCCACTTTTCTTCATCCAATAAAGCATCTCCTTACTTACTTTATCAACTCTTGCACTACAAGACCAAACAATTCTTATCTTTCGTCTGATTATCTCTTTAGATATATCAATAGCCCCTTTTTCAGTAACATTAAATGTTGCATCATCAAAAAAAATCTCTTTCATACCATATTTTTCTATTAACCATTCTAATTCATCACAAATATTAGAAGGAGATCTAAATCTTACTTTATGATTATAATATACATGTGGCCATAAACAAAAACTACAATTATTTGGACATCCTCTTGTACCCATAACAAAAGTAAAAGGAGTATATTTCACATGTCCTTCAATATACCATTTATGTGGAATAAGATCTCTATCTGGGAAAGGTAATTTGTCAAGATCCTTTATTAAAGGGGCATTAAGATTATTTATTATTCTGTTTTTATTTTTATTACTTTCTCTATAACAAATTCCTTTTATATTTCCCAGTGATTTTTTATTTTTAATAGCATTAATAACATTTAAAGTAGTATAATCTTGTTCACCTTTTATTATGATATCAATCTTACTTTTTTTCATACTCCCAATAGGATCAAAAGTAACATGACTGCCAGCAACAAGAACTAATAAATTAGAAAATCTATTTTTAACCATCTTAACAAAATTACAATCATAATTAAAAGTAGGTGTAGCAGTTTCAAAAAATAAAACATCTGGATCAAATTTAGATATTTCATTTAGTGTCTTATCATAATCAAAATCCTGGTATACACTATCTATATATTTTACATCATAACCATTTTGTTTTAAAAGTGTAGCAGTATAACATAACAAAATAGGATATCTATTTGTTTTATCTCCACGCTTTCTTGGCCATCTATTCTGGCTTCTAAGACCAAATCCAAGACCAGGCCAAGGTGGATGTATTATCAAAACTTTCATAAAACCAAGAAAAACAACGTGCTATATAAATATTATTTTCCTTGACAAGATATATACTATTACCTTCTTTTAATTTTTATTAAAAATAAGGATATAATACCAAATACAACCTCAGTAATGAAAATAATAATTCTATAAAATAAAGA
>CAYWFN010000100.1:0-3874 GCA_964457715.1 uncultured Methanosarcinales archaeon
AAGAGATCATAAAAAGACACAAAGATCTAGGTGAAAAAGAAATAGAAAATAGAGCAGAACAGATAGCAATGTCTGCAATCAAATTCTTTATATTAAAATATGATACAATTAAAGACATAACCTATGATCCTAAAAAATCATTAGATTTTGAAGGAGAAACAGGCCCATATGTGCAATATGCACATGCAAGAATATGTTCTATGATCAGAAAAGCAAAAGAACTAAATTTAGAACCAAGCACAGATATAAACTTTAACTTGCTTAATACAGACTCAGAAGGAAAATTAATCATAATATTATCTAATTTTAATAACATTATTATAGATTCAGCACAACATTACAAACCTTCAATATTATGTAGATATTTGCTTGATCTAAGCCAATCATTTAATGAATATTATCATAAACATGTTGTAGTTGACAAAGAAAATACTGAACTAACTAAATCAAGATTATTATTAGTTGATTGTGTAAGACAAGTTATAGAAAATGGCTTATTCTTATTAGGAATAGACTCACCACAAGAAATGTGATAATTAAAAAAAAATAAGAAAAAAATAAAGAAATTTTTATTTTTCTGATTTTTTTAGAGAGTATGTTTTTACATCTTTGATCCACTTTTTTGATTTAGGATCACGGTAATATCTAATCTCTTCAAAATTTTTAGGATCATACTGACCAGTTTTAGGTAATACTCTAGCATGAAAACTAGTTATATTTCCATTCGCATCTAAAGCTGGTAACATAACAGAAGCCACTTTGTCCCAAAAATACTTATGTTCCCCTACTTCAAGACTTATTCCTAATACATCCAATTCTTTTATTTCTTTTTCTATTTGTTTAATCGCTAAAGCATTTTCTCCTTCTTGTTCAATTGTAATTTCAATTCCACCTTTTGTAATAGTTTCTGTTGTAGTAGAATTTGTAGTAGTAGTTTGTTCTTGACCAGGAACCTTTGTCGGTTGAGTAGCTGCTCCTTGATAATTAAATATTCTATCATAACCAGATACTAATCCTACTGTAATTAATGCCACACTTATAGTATATGCTGCATTAGCTTTCAAAGTAGTATAAAAATTTTTACCAAGTGTTTCAATTCCACCCCAGATTTGTTCCCATGCTCCTAGTGCTGGTGCTGCTCCTGCTACTCCTGCTACTGGTGCATCTGCTACTGGTGCATCTGCTACTGGTGCATCTGCTACTGGTGCATCTGCTCCATCTAAAATTTCAGCATCACCTGCTGCTAAATCTTCTAAATTTTCAATTTCGTCTACCATAAATTTAACCCCCTAAAGTTATATTAATATTATATAGTATAGAAAACACTTATTATATATAAACTTTTCTGATAAATTACCATTCAAAAATGGTAAAATTAACAAGATTTTCGGATTATTTTTTGATTATGCAGACTATTCCAAAAATCTTACGAAAAAAACAAAAAGAATATCTTAAACATCTAATTTATCAGAAATCTCAGTTCCAATACCATTAACAAACAAAATTCTCTTACCTTTTACACACAAAACTTTATTATGTGATTCTACAGACTCATATTTTGCAAACTCTTTATCCATATAAGCATCAAATTCTTCACGATTCTTATTAATATATTCTATTGGACTATATTCATCTGATATATTTTGATTATACATAAAAACCCCTCAATTAATTAATCATAATCAAGATATATAAAGATATGTAACAACCAAGAAGCAGTAAACACCAAAAATTTTAAATACTATTTAAGGTTTCATTGTAACTAATAGGAGACAAATCAGGATTTCTGTTAAAAATTGGTGAAAATATTAGTCAAAATTCGAAAAATATATAAACTAGTATAACAATTGCTATACTAGTATGTTTAAATTCACAATGGAAACTAATAGAAAAGGAGAAATTAGAGAAGTTTATACTATTTCAGAGTTTTTATTAGAAGATATTCTAAAAAATATTGAAAATGTACAAAGATCAAGTGATTCAAAAGACACTATTTATAAAAAAACAAAACAAGAAATTGAACAAAGAATTTTAAAAGATTTTTTATCAAAATTAATTGATAATGAATTTAAATGGAATGATATTTGTCCATTTTATAAATTAGTTGAATTAGACAAAGATTTCTCAGAACAAGATCTTAGAAACCTAAACACAACAATTGGACCAGAAAAACTAATTTCATTCTTAGAAAATTTAAAATACCAAATAAATGATTATTCATTAGGTCATTTCATATCAGAAAGTCCTAAAAATTTTTTAAAATTTGAACAAGAGATAAATTCAAAAGGCTATGATATAAATCATTTTTCTAATATGAAAATAAGAGGTCCTGGAATTTATTTAGAATTACTTGATCCTAATCGTGATAAGACTTTTGTTAATGATTCAGATGATATTGCAAAATCTGTAAAAAATCTTTTATTAATATATGGTATGCTTTATTTCCAAAATAAACCAAATAAATCAGAAAATACATTAGAAACAGTTTTAAATCTAAAATCAACTTTAGATTATCTTGTTACTGATCAAGGATTCAATAATATGATTATTATAGAAGCAAAATATATGCCAAAATATAAAATAGATTTAGAAAGATTATATTCTAATCTTAACAAAGAACAAACCCAATATTTTGAAGTTATTGATTTTGGTGTTGGAACATATTGTAATGGTGCTGGAATCACATCAAGAAAAAAATTAATCTCAATAAAAAATCCTAAATTATTACTTAAACATTTAGAAGAAATTACAAATGAACTAGATCCACAAGTTAATAATTCATTAGTACAAACAAGAAACAAAAGAAAAATTGATATGGCAAAATTAAGAAAAGAAGATTATGAAAATTCACAAACATATCAACAAAGAACACAACAAGAAGATTTTAATGAAATACCACAACCTAATCTTAATGGTATTAAAAACACAATTGCATATAATTTTATGTCACTATCAAAACAACAAAAAGGAGAGATATATAAATTATTAACTAATAAACTTAAAGATTATGCTAAAGACAATTGCATAAATTATCATCTTTATACTGAAGAATATTCAAGAATGTGTAGTTTCACATTAAAATTATGTGGAACATTAGTAACAATATATAATTTTCTTTCAAAAACTAATCATTCTAGTGTTAGAAACAAGGATTATAAATTATTTTTCAAAGAACAAATAAAGGATTATGCTCCTGTATTTTTTGGTGATTTTACACCTTTGAAATTTGGAAATAGTAGTATAATGAATTGTGCATTAGAAGAGTTAAAAAAAAGAGATACTACAACTAATTTAAAACAAGTTCAAAGAGATTATATTTTACTTCATCCACCAGTACAACATTACACACAAATACAAGAACAAAGTAAAGAAACAAATGTAGAAGATTTAAAATCATCTTTAGCAGAGTTTGAAATTCTAAGACAAACAATATAAATAAAGTTTATAAATAAATTCTTTTTCCACATAAAACATGACAAAGATAATTGCAATTGACGAAGCAGGAAGAGGACCAGTAATAGGTCCACTTGTAATCACAGGTGTTCTTGTTGATGAGAAGGATTTAGACAAACTAAAATCAATAGGAGTCAAAGATTCAAAACTCATCCCACCACATAAAAGAAAACAATTGCTCAACCAAATTAAAGAAATCATAATTGACTTTAAAACAATAATTGTTACAGCTGAAGAACTTAACCAGAGCATGAAACAAATCAATCTAAATCAGATAGAAGCAATAAAAGCAGCAGAAATCATTAACCACTTTAATAAAATCGATGTAGATACTGCCATCATTGACTGTCCATCACCAAATATTAGTGCATACAAATATTATATTAAAAAACATGTTGAAAGAGAAATAGAACTAAAACCT
>CAYWFN010000101.1:0-3815 GCA_964457715.1 uncultured Methanosarcinales archaeon
AAACACATTAGTTCTAGGCAAGAGAATAGGTGGTTTATTGCAAGATACACATGTAATTGAAAACTGGCCAGGAATTATCTCAATCTCGGGTGCAGACTTAATGAAACAACTAAAAGCACATGTTGAATCATATAAAGTACCAATCAAAGAACAAGAAGTAATTGATGTAAGTAAAGAAATTAATACATTCAAAGTAAGAACAAATAAACAAGAATATGAAACAAAGACACTAATCTTTGCAACAGGTACAGAAAGAAGAAAATTGGATGTATCAGGTGTAAAAGAATTTGAAAACAAAGGTGTTTCATATTGTGCTGTCTGTGATGGCCCATTATTCAAAGACAAAGTTGTAGGTGTTGTAGGTGGATCAGATTCTGCTGCAAAAGAAGCATTGTTATTATCAGAATATGCAAAAAAGGTTTATATTATATACAGAGGAGAAGAAATTAGAGCAGAACCAATTAATTTACAAAGACTAAAAGAAAATAACAAAATAGAAATAATAAATAATACAAATATAATAGAAGTAAAAGGTGACAAATTCATTACAAGTGTTATATTTGACAATCCTTACAAAGGAAACACTGAATTCAAGCTTGACGGACTTTTCATAGAAATTGGTCAAATACCTGGCTCAGCATTAGCAAAGAAATTAGGTGTAAAAGTCAATGGCAAATCTGAAATAATGATTGATTCTGATTCTAAAACAAGTGTTAAAGGAATATTTGGAGCTGGTGATGTTGTTGATACTATATTTAAACAAGGTATAATAGCAGCAGGTCAAGGTGCAACATCATCTTATAGTGCATATAGATATATTAAATCTAAGTAGGAAAAATGAAGTAATATGGTAAACAGCAGTTTAAGACAAAATAATATTCTAGAAGATAAAAACAATATAATATTATTTAAAAATAATAAATTTATAACTACAAATAACCCTATAATCCTTTTTATAGAAGGGGATGGTGTTGGTCCAGATATTATGAAAACAACAATTAAAGTAATTAATTCTGCATGTGAAATAGCATATGATAAAAAAAGGCAAATTACATGGAAAGAAGTTTATGCTGGTGAAAAAGCAAAACAAAAATACAATACTTACTTACCTGACAAAACTCTAGATAAAATAAAGAAATACAGAATCGCATTAAAAGGACCTCTTACTACACCAATTGGTGGAGGATTCAGAAGCTTAAATGTTTCACTAAGACAAAAACTAGATCTTTTTGCATGTGTCAGACCTGTGAAATATATTTCAGGAATATCATCACCATTAAAAGATCCTAAATTAGACATAGTTATATTCAGAGAAAATACAGAAGATGTTTATGCTGGTATAGAATTTGAACAAGATTCTATAGAAGCAAAAGAAATAATCAACTTTCTTAATTCAAAACTAAATACTAAATTAAAACAACAGACTTCTATAGGCATAAAACCAATTTCTGAATCTGCAACAAAAAGATTAATGAGATCTGCAATTCAATATGCAATAGATAATAACAGAAAAAAAATTACTATCATGCATAAAGGAAATATTATGAAGTTTACAGAAGGTGCTTTTATGAAATGGTGCTATGAGACTGCAAAAAAGGAGTTTTCTGATACAACAATCTTAGAATCAAATATAATAGAATCTGAGAATTCAAAACAAAACATAAACAATAAAATAATAATAAATGACAGGATTGCAGACAGCATGTTCCAACAAATATTATTAAGACCAAAAGAATATAATCTTATTATTACAACCAACCTAAATGGAGATTATATTTCAGATGCAGCAGCTGCACAAGTAGGTGGTCTTGGTATAAGCCCAGGTGCAAATATTAATTCTGAATGTGGACTTGCTATATTTGAAGCAACACATGGTTCTGCACCCAAATATACAAATTTAGATAAAGTAAATCCAAGTTCATTGATTTTATCAGCTGTGATGATGCTTGAAACAATTAAATGGAATAAAGCAGCTGATCTTATAAAAACTGCATTACAAAAAACAATTACACAAAAAAAAGTGACTTATGATCTTGCAAGGCAAATTAATAATACGCAAGAATTAAAATGTTCTGAATTTGGTAATGAAATAATTAAAAATATAAAATGACATCAAGAGATGCAACAATAAAGATTGTAATGGAAAGAGTTGGGAAGGTGAGATAGTGAAAGATATTGATATAATAGATAATGAATTAATAGAACTTGGATTAACAGATGAGGAAGTTAAAATCTTTAAAGTAATGACTTATAAGAAAAAAGATTCTTACGTTTTAGATCCTCCTGTTGACACTAGAATTTTTCCAAAAGAACAACCTATTTTAGATAAAATTCTTGCAAAAGGTTATACTTTTTTAAGAGAATTTGGAGCTGGTGGTTCAATTATAGGGGAAATGTATAGAATATGTCTTCCTCATAAAAATCTTACATTGCTCTACGATCCTGAAGTTGATGAAATCTTTTATATTTCTGCATGTGAAATTGATAACTATGTAGCACAAAGAGCACACGGCAGAATGCGTAAATCTCTGCCTGATCATATATGGTGGATTGAAGAAAACAAAACTCAGTCAGTAACACCACTCAGCAGTAACCAAAAGCTTTATAAACTCCACAATATACCCATATAGTATAAGAAAGCATGAGAGGGAGCACTTGTTTACAACATTTTGCTTTTTCTAAAACAGTGCTATTTTAAGACAATATTAAGTATATAATAAGTATGTCAAAGGGGTATGTACATATATCAATCTTTAATACTATTTGCAACTTAATAAATAGAAACATAGAGGTAAAAACAAATGAATTTATTCAAAGAATTTGGCTTAAGCCAAGAATTATTAAAAAGTATAGAAAAATTAGGAATTGATAAACCAACTGAGATTCAGAAATTATCAATCCCACATATTATGAAAAAAATAGATGTAATTGGTGAATCTGCAACTGGTTCTGGAAAGACACTTGCATTTGGTTGCGGAATTGTAGATACAATAATTCCAAATAAAACTTTACAAGCATTAATTCTTACTCCAACAAGGGAATTAGCTGAACAAGTAAAAGGAGAATTAATAAAATTTTCAAAACATAAAAAATTAAAAGTTTGTAGTATATATGGTGGAGTGTCAATCAATCCTCAAATACATGATCTTACTAAAACAAATATTGTAGTTGGGACACCTGGAAGATTATTAGATCATCTTCAAAGAGGAACAATAAACCTTTCACAAATAAAAGTGTTAGTATTAGATGAAGCAGATAGAATGTTTGATATGGGATTTATAGATGATGTTAGAAAAATAATTTCACAATGTCCAAGAAAAAGACAAACATTATTTTTCTCAGCAACAATTTCACCAAGAGTTGAGCATCTAGCAAAAAAACATATGAAAAATTTCAAAGTTGTTTCAGCTAGAAATTTAGTTGATCCTAAAAAACTTAAACAAGCATATTATGATATTCAAAAAAACATGAAATTATCCTTACTTATTCATTTATTAAAAAATGAAAAATCTGGATTAGTAATGGTCTTTTGCAATACTAGAAGAAATGTTGATTTTGTTGTTAAGAATCTTACAAAAAATAGAATCAATGCAATTGCAATTCATGGTGGTTTATCACAAAACAAAAGAACAAAGACAATCGGCTTGTTTAATGGAGCAAAAGTTGAGATTTTAGTATGTACAGATGTTGCTGCACGTGGCCTACATATAGATGATGTTTCTCATATCTATAATTATGATATTCCACGTGATTCAAAAGATTATGTTCATAGAATAGGAAGAACAGCAAGAGCTGGAGAAGAAGGAATTGTTGTA
>CAYWFN010000102.1:0-3813 GCA_964457715.1 uncultured Methanosarcinales archaeon
CCAGCAGGCATGTTTCCACCAGTTCCAGGCAATAAATAATGTCCATCATTAGATATAGCCAGTTTTCCTTTTATATTATAATGCAAATCAGTGCCTTTTTTAGTAGTAATGTGGACCATGCTTCCATTATCAAGGATTTTTTTAATTCTTTTACCATTGGCTCTTAATTTTCTATAATCAATATCCATTGAATCAACAATATATTTTAGAAACTTAGTATCTAAACTTTCTAAATTAGAAATAGAAGTAAACCTATGATTAGCTTTTTTTGCAAATGATCTAAAACTTTTTCCAAGAACACCAAGACCGCTTAATTTTCCAGACAAACTCATTGTGATAACACTCTCTTGCTTAAGATCAGCCAAGCTTTTTACCAAAGCTTCATTATCTCTTCCAAGTGGTTGAGAATTCCTTATATGTAATTTAGTATTAATATTTAGTTCTTTAGCAGCTAAATAATAACTCATTGTAAATATAGGTGATATTCTTTTATCTTTTGTTCCCAAATCACCTATAATAAGAAACTCTTCATTCTTAATACCTAAACATTGTTTTAATATATTTTTAAAACAATCCTTATAATGTTTAGATATATCTAAAAAACCATTACTCTTCATCCAATTAGTAAACTGTTTTTCATCCATTAAATTTATGTTAGAAAGTGCTTGTTTTTATATGTTTTGGTATAAAAAATAAAAAACATGAGGAATTATATCACTAAGTAATTATTGTAAGAATTTAAGTAATTATTTTACAAATTATACCATGATTTTTAAATTCGTCAAGCTTTCTACTAAATATGAAACAAAAGATTACAAAAGACAAATCTATAACTTTTTATAATGATAAGTATAAAGAATTTTATCATAGTACAACTGGTGCTAAAGAAGAGGTATTAAAGAAATTTGTTGAGCCTTGTAAAGATTTATTTAATAAGGATAATATAAATGTCCTTGATATTTGTTTTGGTTTAGGATATAATAGTGCTGGTTTGATTGATTCTATTTTAAAGATAAACCCTGAATGTAAAATAAATATAATTGGGCTAGAAAATGATATCAATATTCTTAATCAGATTAAAAAAGTTAATATAAACTTTAAAGGTTATAAGATTATTAAGCAATTTGTTGTTGATAAGTTTATAAAAGTTGGAAATGTTTCATTGAAGGTTGTATTAGGTGATGCTTTGAAAACAATTGATGCTTTGGAAACTATTGAACTATTTGAAGAGAAATTTGATATTGTATTTTTGGATCCATTTTCACCAAAAAAATGTCCTAAACTTTGGACTTTAGACTTTTTTAAAAAGATCTATTCTAAAATGAATATAAGAGGTATATTGACTACTTATTCATGCGCTAGGATTGTTAGAAATAATTTGATTAACGCAGGATTTGTTGTTAAAGATGGTCCCAAGGTTGAAAGAAGAGGTCCAAGTACAATTGCTATAAAAAAGAAAAATAAAAAAGAACTAAGAACTCATAAATCCAACTAAGAATCCATGTTCCATTGGAGAAATTTCATCATTATCAATACCAAAGTCTAATCCATCTTCATCATAGACATCACCTTCAGGTATTTCCATATCAACAATTTTTATCACAATTTTTTGTTCAATTTTCATTTAGATCACCTCTTTATATTTCTAAGAAACCATTTACATCAAAAACAGATTTTTTAGTTATCATCATAATCTGTTGCTGAAACAAATATTCAATCGTCTTATGACTTGTATCATTTGGTTGTATATCATTATTTTGCATTTTTATCACCTTTTAAGATTTTTTTAAATTATTCAGTTTACAAACTAGATAATTACAAAAATAATATAGGCAAAGCATATAGTAAATAGGTGGAAGGTGCTTTGCCGAATCAAAAAAAACAAGTTATAGTATACTTACAGTACCTATCCTTTATAAGCTTCACACGCACATGTCCAGTGACCACTGAGAATGAGCTAAGAGCCCACAACATAAGAATTCAAGCATTTAAGGTCAGTGGACACACTTTTTTGAGATGTCCACTGATAAAAAAATAAAAAACAACATAGTATATGAAAATAAATAAAAAAATGCAAGAATTTAAATAATAATTGTATTTTAAGACAAGTATAGATAAAAAAATGAAACTAATAAAAACAATAAACTTATTCCTTGCAATACTAATTATAATCTTAATATTAAATCTTCTCATGCCAATAAATCAAATCACAGGAAACATTGTTTATTCTTTAGACAGATCAGCACCAAAATGTTATTTTCATTATGAAGATTTTAATGAAGTTCCAATAAATCTGTGTTGTCATGAACTAGAAAAACAAATCAATTGTGAATCAACACATTTAGAAGGAGAATATTACAAATGTTATGTTTCTAGAAAATCAGAAAAATATTATTTAACAAATAGTAAAACAATAAAATATTGTAAAAAAGAGGGTTATAATGTCAAGATCAAATAAAAAATATAAATCATACAAGCAGTATATAATAATGATCTTATTAATAGCAATACTAACAATGATATTTAGCTTAAATATAAAAAACGCAAGAGCTCTTGACATAGAAAAACCAACAAACATAGTATTCGACAAATCAACAAACACATTAGACCTAAGCTCATTAACATTAAGACAAAAGATTGCTCAGATGATCATAGCAGAAGAAGAAATAGAAAACAAACAAGCATTACAAAACATGTTGATTGGTGGCATCTATCTATGGTCTTATATTGACAAACAAGATTACATAGATTTAGTTAAAACTTACCAAGATGAAACAATTATACCATTCTTTATATCAATTGATTTAGAAGGCTGTTGGAATCCTTTTGAAAACTTTGCAACACTACCAGAATTCAAGACAATAGAAACAACACAGCAAGCTTATGAAACAGGCAAATGGCATGGTGAATTATTAAATGAGATAGGATTTAACATGAACTTTGCACCAGTCGTTGACCTAAATGACACAATCTGGAAATGCAGAAGTTTCCCTGGTTCTGTTGAAGAAATATCAGAAAAAGCAAATGCTTACATACAAGGTTTAGAAGAAAACAATATAATAGCCACATCAAAACATTATCCAGGCAAAACATTGGTTGGTAAAGACCCGCACAAACATATAACATACATAACAATAGAGCAACCAGACTTAGTACCATTTGAAATAAACATAAAAAACAATGTTTCTGCAATCATGATCACACATACAATAACAAAAGGCATAATTGATTCAGAATCAAAACCCTCAGTTGTATCAAAACCAGTTGTTGATAGCCTAAGAAAACAGTACGATGGCTTGATAATCACAGATGAAATAAGAATGCTAGGTTTAAAAGATTATTATGACAACATGGAAGACATGTACATAGATTTATTCAGAGTAGACAATGATATAATCTTATACTTTGACAGAAATCCAAAAAAAATCTATCACTTGATAACTACTATAGAAAATGCTGTAAACAATGGACAAATATCAGAACAAAGAATAGACAGATCTGTAACAAGGATTTTAAAAGCAAAAGGAATTAATGTGGTATAAGTGCAACAAACACAAGAAAGAATACTCAAACAATACTTGGAAATAGAACACTTATTAAACAAATTCTTTAACAAAATAGATTATTGCAAAAATCATTGCACTAACCAGACCACAAGTAAATTCTCAAAACATGTTAGAGGTGATGTTGGTTGTTGTTTACAAAACTTTTATAATTTTACAAAAAAATTAAACCAAAAACAATTATCAATACTTAATAAAGCAAGGATCAAGAAATATGGTTTACCAGAAAATAAAGAGCCAAGGATCCAAG
>CAYWFN010000103.1:0-3813 GCA_964457715.1 uncultured Methanosarcinales archaeon
GAATAGACAAAGCGTATATCAAAAAAGCGCTTGTCTTTAGCTTACCTCTTTCAACTTTAATTGTTTCTCAATGGCTAATCACAGCAAGTGATAGGTATATCTTGGGGCTGTTCCATTCAGCTGTCATAGTTGGAAAATATTCATACATCTATTCTTTACTTAATTTTATTTTAATATTTTCTACGGCTTCAATAATTATGACAATATACCCCCGGATTGTAGAGAACTACAACAAAAAGAATAAAGAAAAAAGCATATTTTTATTAAACGCCTCATTTAAATATGCCTTAATCCTTATCTTGCCAGCACTAACTGGATTTTTTTTCCTAAGTAAAGAAATGATAACAATGATATCTGGAATCAAATATGTTAGCGCAATCCCAATTATACCCATCCTTTTACTTTTTCCCCTTCTGGAGGGTTTAAATTCAGTTTCCAGAAAGGTATTAGTACTTCAAAACAAGACAAAAACTATAGCTATTATATACTTAAAGGGCATGGCTCTTAACATAATATTAAATCTAATTTTAATTCCAAAATACCATTATTTTGGAGCTGCAATAGCAACCAGTATTACTTATATCTTGTTGTTTACTCTGTTTTTTACAAAAACCAAGAAATATATCAGGCTTGACTACAAATATCTCAGGTTACCCAGAATAATATTAAGCACAACAATAATGGCCTTAGCGATAGCATTTATACATCCTCAAAACATCTTAACAAAATTAGCAACAATTTGTTTTGGCATTATGGTTTATTTATTAAGTTTATATGGCACTAAGGCTTATGTAGGGGAAGAGATGAAACTTATAAGGTCATTCATACCAGGATATAGATTTAAGTGAACTGTTGGAGAATAATGTCTCATTTTATATATCTAAATGTCTTTCCTTATTTACAGAACAGCAATATTGGAGATTCTACATGCATAGATACCAGTGGTTACGAAAGTTTTAAAAAGATTTGGTTTGAATCAATGATGACATGTCACAAAAAACAAAAAAACCTAAACTTTCAGTTATAATCTCATTATACAATGCTGAAAAAGAGATAGGAATTTGTCTTGATTCTATTTTTAATTCAGATTGGAAAGATTTTGAAGTTATTATAGTGGATGATTGTTCAACAGATAATTCCTTAAAGATTGCAAAAAAATATCCTTGTAGATTTTTTTCTTTAGATAAAAACGGCGGGCCAGCAAAAGCAAGAAATTTAGGGGTTAGTAAATCAAAAGCTGATATTACTCTTTTTTTAGATTCTGATACAAAAGTAGAAAAAGACAGTTTAAGAAAAATATATGAGACATTTATTAAGAAAAAAGACATACTAGCTGTTATAGTTCTACCAGCCATAGACTCTTTAAGAAAAGGTCATGCTCCAGATTATAATGCATTAAAAAATCAATATACCCTTTATTCTGCAAATCCCTATTGTGATTACTTTACAACCCAGATGGGTGCTATAAGAAAAAAAATTTTTAAAAAAGTAGGCGGGTTTGATGAAAGATTTAAATCTCCAGTTATTGAAGACATAGAATTTGGAATGAAACTTTCAAAAAGAAAGATTTTTATTAATAAAAAGGTAATAATAGGGCATCATTTTCCATTCTTTGGTCAGATATTTAAAAAATATTTAAAAAGGGCATTTCTTTTTACAGAAGTTGTTAAGACTAAAAAAAGATTGAATAGTGCACACACAACTTCAAGATGGATGATATCGGTAATATTAGCATTAGTTAATTTTATTCTTCTTTTATTTTCATGGTTAAATCCATTAATATTTTTTCTTTTTTTATTTAGTTTTTTACTGTTTTTTCTCTTTAACATTGGTTTATTTAAGTTTGCTGTTCAAAAAAGAGGGGCTCTTTATTTATTTGAGACAATCTTTTTTGAATATGTATTTTCAATTGCAATTGGGATGGGGGGGGTTGTCGGGGTTATATATCCTTCAGCGAAAAAAACAGAAGAATTTATCAAAAAATACATTAATTTAACCAAAATTTTCTTTTCTCGTTATCCAACCTATATTATATTTTATGTAACTGCCATATGTAATTCTAGATGTAAAACATGTTTTAACTGGAAATATAATACAAAAAAAGTATTGAAAGATGAGTTAACAATCAAAGAAATTCAAAAGATATCTAAGAAGTATGGATATATACAATACCTCACTTTAGGTGGTGGAGAACCATTTCTAAGAAAAGATATTGATGAAATTGCCAGAGTTTTCTATAAAAACAATAAAACAAAGGTTTTCAGCATCCCTACAAATTGTCTGACCCCAAAACTAATTGCAGATAAAACAGAAAAAATGCTGAAAAAATGTCCAAATGCCATCTTTAGAGTCAGTATATCTATAGATGGAATAGGGAAGCTACATGATTTTATAAGGGGGGTTAAAGGAAACTTCAAAAAAGTTGAAGAAACATATAACTTGCTTGAAAATTTAAGAAGTGAATTTCCCAACCTTGAAATACTGGCTAATACCACTTTTAATTCGTATAATCAAGACCATATTAAAGAAATTCATGATTATATAAGAAAAAATTTTAAATTAGATATGTATGGTTTAACGTTAGTAAGAGGAAACGCAAGAGAGCTTGTAGCAAAAAAAATTGATTTGAACAAATATAAAAGCGCAATAAAACTTTTTGAGAAAAGCTATTTTAAAAATAAAGGGAAAATGAGGCATCCATTACAGAGAATTCTAACAACTCTCCCTATTTTTACAAGAAGAGATGTTCTAAAGACTGCAAAAAGCAAAAAAAGAACATACAAATGTTATGCAATAAAAAAACATGTTGTTCTTGATTCTTTTGGAAATGTATTTGCTTGTGAAATGCTGCCAAATAAGCTTGGGAATTTGAGAGACTATAATTATAATATTAAAAAAATTTAAATATTAAAAAAATAATGGACAAAAAAGAGATAAAAAAACTAATTAGATATATAAATAATAAAAAATGTAATTGTACTTGGGAATGTGCTATTCAAACTAGCGAAGTATTTAACTGGAAGAAATATCCTGCAATGCTTTTTGAGAGTTTTTTTAAAAAATTGTAGATTCTGGATAGTAATTTATTTATAATAGTATAAATTCTCCTTTTATTATGAAAAAACCATTTAATTTAATATTTTTATTATTAATTCTTATATTATTTACTCTTTCAGGAATATATGCATATTCTACATCACTTAAATATGTAACTGCAGATATGTCACTTATTGTGCTTATGGCTAAACATACTATTGAAAAAGGAGAGCATCACTATTTTTTCTACGGCCAACACTATAATGGCGGTTCAGCGATTTCTTCATATCTCTTAGTTCCATTTGTTAATATATTTGGTGTATCTTCTTTACCATTGAATATCCTCTCATTATTAATAGCACTTGTATTTTTTGTGATATGTTATTTTATCACTATGCAAATTTTTAGTAAGAGAGTATCTAATTTAACAGTCTTGTTTCTTTTGTTCTCTGCTAATATATTCTTTTATAATATGTTTGTTGCTACCCCTTACATAATCTCCTTAATATTTAATGTGGTGGTATTATATTTGTTTTACAAATCCGTTTTAAGTAATAACAAAATTATATATGTTATTGCATTTGGTGTTACAGCTGCTATTGCTCATTGGGTACTTGAATTTATTTTTCCACTTCTCATTACAATTCTTTTTTTTTGGTTTATAATAGATAAATTTTTTTTTGTAAGAAAAATTTTTTGGATATTTGTTTTGTCGTTTACAATTGGTGAAATGCCTTTAATAATTTATAACATAACTCATAATTTTGCAAATATCAA
>CAYWFN010000104.1:0-3809 GCA_964457715.1 uncultured Methanosarcinales archaeon
CATACTTCAGTCATTGATTCCTCCCTTTTTCATTTTTTTATTTATTAAATCAGTAATGAACGAGATATTTTTCTTAATAATTTTAATATTGCCAGGACTTTTTGGTGTAGTTCCTATTGCAATTTGAGCATTTTCTTTCATTAATTCTTTTTTTAGTTCAAATAATTTAGAACTTAATTCATTAACACTCATCTTCTCTATTTCTTTTCTTTTGATTTTTGCCATATTGATTCATTGATTTTAATATTTATTTATTCTCCTGTTCTTCTCCATCTTTTTTTTCTGATACTTTTTCTTGTTCTTTATTCTCTTCTTTACTTTTTTCTTCAGCAGCTATTTTTGCTTTGTCAGGAATAGGAGATTCATCTGACATCTTAGATTTCTGAGTGTGATCATGCTCAGAATCTTTCGCTTCTGACATTTTTTCATCTTCTTTCTTTTTGATTTCTTCATTTTTTTTTCTTTCAATTTCTTCTTTTTCTTCAAGAGTTACTATATTATCTGGCAACTTAAGATTAGGAGGCATTATTCTTACTTTAACACCAATACTTCCTGTTTTAAGATTAGCAGTAGTGTATGCTTTTTTAACACCAGTTACAGCTAAATCACCACATTTCTTTAGATAACCACTATAAAATCTCCAGGACTTTGCTCTTTCTCCTGGAACACCACGACCACCTATAATAATTTCAACACCTAATGCTCCTTCTTTCATAACATCAGCCATAGTTTTATGACCAATACCTTTAAATCTAGAAGCACCAAATCTTTCAAGAGAAGTTGCAATTCTCTCAGAAACAATATTTGCATCAAGATTAGGTTTATTTACTTCACTAATTTCAATTTGAGGATTATTAAGTTTAAATCTCTTTTTTAATGTTTTAGTCATTTTGATTATGTTTGCACCTTTTCTTCCTACAACTAAACCTGGTCTAGATGCATGAATTACTATTTTTTCACCTAATGGTGTTCTTTGAACTTTTGTATGAGAATGACCAACACCTTTAGTTTTTTCATTAACTAATTCTTCTATTTCAAACTCTTTCATTTTTTCAGCTAATATTTTTCTTTCAATCATGATTTTTCACCAGTTTTATTCTCAACTTTTTTCTCTTTATTGTGTTTTTCTTCTTTTTTCACTTCTTCTTTCTTTTCCACTTTTTTTACTTCCTTTTTCTCTTCTTTCTTCTCAATTTTCTCAACTTTTTTTTGTTCTTGTTTTTTCTTTTCAGTTTTTGTTTTTTTTCCTTTTTCTTCCTCAGCTCTCTCTTCTACAATCACTTCAACATGCGATCTTTTACCACTTACTCCACCTTTTCTTCCATATCTTTTAGGTATTGATGCTTTGTGGGAATTTATATGTATTATTCTCAATAATGATGAGTTTAATCCTTTTGATTGAGCATTTGACTCAACATTTTCTAATACTCTTAAAATTGCTTTTGAAGCTTTAATTGGATAACGACCAGGACCAATTTTTTTCTTATGTCCTCTGTCAAAGTTGAATTTTGTAAAAGGTACTGCTTGTTTTTTTTCTATTACTCTTTTTAACATTTCTTCAGCTTTTAACAAATTTTTATTTCTAACAAAATTGCATATCATTACTGAATGTTTTATTGATATGCCTAGGTCACGACCAACTGCTTTTGCAGTATGCTCGTTTTCAGTTTTTGATGAATATTTGTATTTAGCCATTCCTTATCTACCTTACACTTACACTTGCGCTTGACCTTGTTGCTCCAACTCCTGGGGCACTGTGTGCAACTTTCTTTCTTGTTAATGCAAATTCTCCTAAATAATGACCAACCATCTCAGGTTGTATTATTATTGGGACAAATTCTTTACCATTATGGACTCTTATAGTTAAACCAATCATTTTAGGAATAATGACCATATCTCTACAATGAGTTTTTATATTTTTACTATTATTATCAATTTTCTTTAGTAATTTTTTTTGTAATTCAGTAAAACCTCTTTTAAGGCTCCTTCTTGCTCTTGAATTAGTAATTTCCATAAACTCTTTTAAACCTAATTTTTTCAATTCTTCTTCATGAATTCCTTTAACAATTATTGCTCGTTTTGCCATTTTATTTACCTTGACCTTTTCTTTTTACCTGTTCTTTTTGCATACAACATTCCAACTTTCCTACCTGGAGGCGCATTTCTAGGAACAGGCCTTGCTTTTGATTTTCTTGATGAACGTGATGTTCCAAATGGATGATCTACTGAATTCTGTGCTCCACCTGAAACTTTAGGCCATAACTTATTTTTAGCTTTCATTTTGTAATATTTTTTTCCAGCTTTAAGTAATGGTTTTTCAAGTCTTCCTCCTCCAGCAATAGTTCCAACACATGCCCTACAATTAGGATTAAACTTTTTTTGTTTTTTTGAAGGAAATTGTATAATTATATATTTATCTAATTTAGCAATAACTTTTGCAAATGATCCAGAAGATCTAACAAATTTACCACCATCTCCTGGTTGTGATTCAATATTAAATATTAAAGTTCCTTCTGGAACATCTTTTAATGGAACAACATATCCTTTTTTTACTTCTTCAACATTATTTCCTGATAATATTTCATCTCCTATCCTTACTCCTTCAGGAGCAATCATTAAACATCTTTCTTTGTTTTCAAATTTAATTTCTATTAAAGGTGCACTATGACCTTTACAATGTATAATGTCAGTAATAATTCCTTTCATTAAATCTTTTTTAATAGGACTAAATTTAACTTTACCTTTGTACCTAAAACTAGGTGACCTGTATGTTGGTCCACCTTTTCCACGTGCTTGTTGTATTAGTCTTTTTCCCATATTATCACATCATACCTAGTTGTGTTGCAATGTCAATTGCAGGTGTTTCATCACTAAATTTAATATAAGCTCTTTTATGTCCATCTTGTGTTATTAATGTTTTGACATTAACAACTTTAGCTTTGAACAGATCTTCAATAGCTCTCTTTATTTCTGATTTCTTTGATTTTAATGCAACTCTAAAAATCAATTTATTTTCAGATTCCATTAATCTTATTGATTTTTCAGTTGAAACAGGATAAACTATTATTTTATAAGGATCATTTAATTTACCAATTCGTGGTTTATCTTTTTTTATTTGTTCTTTTTTTTCTATTGGTTTTGGGTTTACAACTTTTTCTTGTTTTTTTACAGGTTTAACTACTTTAGTATCTACTTTTTTCTTTTCGTTCTTGTTTTCTTTTCTTTCCTTGCTCTGCTTTTTGATTTCTTTTTTTGCCATTTTACATAAACAATTGATCTTTATTTAATTTATCAATTGCATTTTTTGTGAATAAAGTTAGTCTACCAACATCACAACCTGGTGCTAGTAGTTCAGTATTAATGTCTTTGATCTTAACAATCTCAACTCCTAAAAAGTTTCTTGCACTTTTCATAAGATCACATTTATCACCAACAACTATTAGTGGTCCTTTCTTTTTTCTATACTTTCTACCACGCATTTTACCTTTTCCAGCTCTTACTTTCTTAACTTTACATCTTTTTAATTCTTCTTGCAATCCTATTGTAATTAATGCAGTTCTTGCTTCTTTTGTTTTTGATATTTTTTCAAATTCATTATCTAAAATAAAAGGATAGTCCTCAGGAACTTTATGTCCTCTTTTCTTAACAATTTTTTTGTCAACAACAGCAGAAAGAGCACTTCTTATTGCTTTTCTATTTTCTTTTTTATTTACTTTTCTTGAAATATCTTTGTCAGCTTTTGGTGGATGAGCTTTTCTTCCACCAACAGTTCCAGGTACAAAAGCACCAACCCAATTAAATCTTGTCCC
>CAYWFN010000105.1:0-3744 GCA_964457715.1 uncultured Methanosarcinales archaeon
TTTATATACAAGATTGTGCTTCCAGTTTCAAAATTAGTTATAACTTCAAAATTATCTACATTTAGGGGTTTACAACTACATAGAAAGTTATCTAATTGACAAGAAAAATTTTGCAATCCTAAACTTATGAGTTGTTCATCAAAACTATTAGCTAGACTAATGCAGATATCTTTTAAATTAAATTCTTCTTTAGGACTATTTTTATTATCATTTTGTACAAGGTTTTCAGATTTTATAGGATCGTCACTAACTTCTTCAGGATTATTATCTTGATTACACCCACTTAAGATTAGAACAATTAAAATTATTAATGTAACTATTAACTTTTTCATATAAGCCACCCCTTAGATTATACCATATTTTTGTAAACAATAATCTTTATTGGTTGCAAGTGAATAACATTTACATAAGCCAGCCATTTTATCTAAATTTCCCTCTTCACCAGATAATGCAGCTACTTTACATTTCCAAATTATTGAATTTCTATCTCTTTCAATAGAATCAATATCCCATTCATCAGCACCAATTCTCTTTAAAGTTCTAACCTGTTGATCATAATAATTATTACATTCATCAAGACAAGCATTATAAGATTCATTTAAAGAATTTCTACTATTATTTCCTCCACCCAAAAATGATCCAACCATAATAATAAAGAATACTACAACGATCGTTCCAGTTATTCTAATTGTTAAGTCCCCCATATATCCATTCTAACCTTTATTTATATATAAATATATCTCTTTAAAAGAATAGTAACATAAACCTTTATATATATCTAAGAATATAATTAAACTATGTTCAAACAAAAAAGAGGTCAGATCACAGCATTTATTATCATAGGATTAATCTTAGTTCTTTCTCTTAGTATATATATATTGATTAATCAGAAATACAATATTACTCCAAGGGAAATTAATATAGAAAATGTTAGAGGCAAAGTAGAACTTTGTCTGATTCAGAATACAGAAAAAGCATTAGTTGAACTAGGTGGAAAGAATGGTTATGTTTATGATGTTGATTTTGCAAAAAGTATTTCTAATAAAGATTATGAAATTAATAAAGATATAATTGAAGAACAGATTATTATGTATTTGAAAGATAATCTTGCAGAATGTATCAATAATTTTGAAGATATAAAAAAATATTATGATATAACATATAGTGAAGAATTTGATCCAGAGGTAATGTATAAAGAGGAGAATATAATTTTGAAATTAAATTACCCATTAATAATTAGAAGTAGTTTTAATGAAAAGATTAGAAAGACTGAAGATTTTGAGGTAATGATTCCTGTAAGATTTAAATTAATACTTGATATAAAAGACAAAATTGAATCAAAAGAAAATTCAGAGAATTTTGTTTCAAATTATCTTGTTAATAATCTTGATGTTCCTGTAAAACAAAGACATCAATCTTTAGAAGAGTATCAAAAATTGTTAGTTGATTTTGTAGCTGCAAGAAGTAAAAAATATTTAAAAAATATTAAGATTAGAAATACTGATTATGAAAAAAGTGATCAGGATATTGTGTGGGGAATTTCTGAAGAAATATATCCTAAGATCAATATAGAATTTAGTTACCAAAGATTGCCTTTAGATTTTGATAAAGCAAGTTTTGATCTAAAACAAAAATATAATGAAGAATTATTAAAATATTCTAATTATTTAAAAAAAAATGCTTTTGATATAGATTTCTTAATAAAAGTTCCAATAAGTGTTAAAATAAATGATAAATTATCATTTAGAAAAAAAGGTTATGAATTTGGTTTTGTACTGCCTGTTGATTTGAATTTTGATGTGAGTAATAAGAATATAAATACTAAACAATTTTATCTTGATGTTTATTCTGTTCAAACTGATAATGAATTCAAGAGTTTTGGTGATTCTAAAAGATTGAGTGAAGAAGATGTTGTTGTTCAGATCTATAATAATGATTATTATGATGTTGCATTATATCCATATGATCAAAACATTAAGGTTCCTGCAGAAAAAAAAGAATTACAATTAGAAGTTTTATTGTTCAAAGATTATGAATTAATTGGAGGATATAAATCTGAACTTAATATTGAAGATTTTTCTAAAACTAAATTAAAATTAGAAATTCTAATGTTTACAGATTTAAGTGAGAATGTTGTAATGAATTTAATTGATTCTAAAGAATATGGATTAAGGCATTCTTTAGAGTAAACAATTTTGAGTTTTTTAATAAATTTCAAAAGATTTATAAATGATTTTTCTCTTCTCTATGTTAATGGCTAAGAAATGCATTATGTGTGGTGAAGAAGCTAAATATTGTATTAAAGATACTTCTGATTATTATTGTGAAGAATGTGCTGTTGAGAGTTTTAATGATATTTCTGTTTTAGTAAAAGTTGAAGAACAAGCTCAAAGATTAAAAGAAGTTATTAAAGAAAGGATGAATATGAGTGAAGAAGAGAAAAAAGAGCTTGAAGAACAAGAACAACAAGTTACCTCCAACTAACCTCTACTTCATCTGTACGCCAGTATGGTTTTACTTTTGTTTTCTTAATATCAGGTTTTTTGTCCATTGCTTTATATTCTAATATTCCTTGCCATGCAATCATTGCTGCATTGTCTATTAAGAATTCATTTTTAGGTATAAAACATTTAGCATCCCGATCATAGCACATTCTTTTTGCCATGTTTTGCAAGTGTATGTTGCATGCAACTCCACCGCCTAGCAAAAGTTCATCTTTATTACAGTGTGCCATTGCACGCTCTGTAACTTCAATCAACATTGCAAAAACTGTTTCTTGTAATGAAAAGCAAAGATCTTCTTTTGTGTATTTACCAGAATCAAATTTTTGTTTTAGGTTGGTTAGGATTCCTCCAAATGATACATCCATTCCTTTGACAACATATGGAATTTCTATTAGGTTTTTACCTTTTAATGCTAATTCATAGATTTTTGGTCCGCCAGGAAATCCTAATCCTATGTACCTTGCAAAAGTGTCTAAGAAATTGCCTACACCAATGTCTAGTGTTTCACCAAAGATTCTATATTTTCCACCTTCTAATGCAATTATTTGTGTATTTGCACCTGATGCATATAATAATACTGGATTTTTTGCTCCTGTGAGTGCTTTACCAATTGTTAGATGTGCAATGCAATGATTAATACCAACTAAAGGCAGTTGTAGTTTTAGTGCTAGGTATCTTGCAATGAATGCACCTATTTTTAGCATGTGACCAATACCAGGTCCCATTGAGAATGATATTAAGTTAATGTCTTTTAGTTTTAGTTTAGATTTGTCTAAACATTCTTTAAGTACTTTGTCACAACATTCTACATGATGGTCAACAACTTCAACTGGTCTCATTCCTCCTTCTTTAGTTTGGAATGATTGTCTTACATTGCAGTAAACTTTCTTTTCTTCATCCATGATTGAGAATCCTAGTGTGTGTGCTGTGCTTTCTATTCCTAGGCAGATTAGTTTTGTCATGTTTGTGAGGAAAGAAAGAGAATATATAAAGTTATCTTCTATTTGTTTTCTTATTTAACAGAAACATTTAAATAAACATAAATCATAATATGAGATAATGGTAAAAGATAAATTTTTCAAATCATTATTCTTGATAGCAGCATTGTATGACTTGATACTAGGAGTGGTTTTCTTAACAATGTACAAGTTTATATATTCTTATTTCAACATAACATTACCAACTTATCCAATGTATTTGCAATTATCAGCAGCATTTGTCATTGCAATTGGTATTGCAT
>CAYWFN010000106.1:0-3742 GCA_964457715.1 uncultured Methanosarcinales archaeon
TTAGTGGTATTGGCTGTACTGGAAGAAGTGCTGGATTTTTTAATTTAGATTCTATTCATGGATTACATGGGAGAGCTATTCCAATTGCTGTAGGTGTTAAGAAAGCTAATCCTAAATTGGTTGTTGTTGTTTTTAGTGGTGATGGAGATTTATTAGGTATAGGTGGAAATCATTTATTACATGCTGCTAGAAGAAATGATGATATAACTGTTATTTGTAATGTTAATGAAGTATTTGCAATGACTGGAAGACAAACTGCTCCTACTACTCCTAAAGATGAAAAGACAATTACTAGTCCTGATGGTAATGAGTTTGAACCTCTTAATATTCAAGGTTTGATAACTTCTAATAAAAATTATTTTTATGCTAGAACTAGTCCAATGTTTAAAGATCATTTTAAAGAAGTTTTAAGAAAAGGGATTGAACATAAAGGTTTTAGTTTTATTGAAACTAATTTTAATTGTGTAATAGATTTAGCTAAAAAAACTGGGAAAAATATAGCTGAAATGTATAAAGATAATAAAGAAGAATTTACTATAGTTGATAAAAAAGAGTTGGAAAAGAATGAGTTGGGGGTTATGGAGAAATGACATACTCAAAGACTGTTGTTTCCAAGTCTCATGCGCATAGCATAACTGGAGGAGTAGTAAGAGAAAGAATTGTGGGTTATTTAGATGAACATCCAAGAGCTTATATTTTTTTACTTAAAAATGGAGAACAAGGATCTGAACTTACAGATGGAAAGAAATTAATTGATGAATTTATGAGTATTGGAATCGAAGAAGGAGATTCTGTTGAAATCAAAGTTGACGAATGTCCTTCTGATGTTGAAGAAATAATTGGTGAAGAAATTGCAAATGTTTTAGAGACGTTTGATACTAAAGCTTATGTGGAGGCAAAAAACCAAGAAGTATTTGAAAAATTTGGAATAGAGGAAAAATGAATTTAATTTTAAAAGGTAAAGCTGGACAAGGAGTACAATTAATGGGGTTTGTTTTAGCTAATGTTCTAAAAGATGAAGGTTTTGAAGTAAGTTTAACTAGTGAATATAGTCCTTTAATGAGAAGTGGAAGTAGTGTAACTAAACTTGTTATAAGTAAAGATAAAATTGATAATCCTATTTTTGAAGATGCTGATGAAGAATATGATTTAAGTAGTGATGAGTATAAAGAAATTAAAGTTGTTAATATGTTTTTAATTGGAAAAATTTTGAAAAAATTAAATTCTGGATTGAATAATATTGAAGAATATTTACCTAAAAGAAATAAAGAAGAGAATTTGGAAGAAGTAAAAAAAGGTTATGGAAAATGAAAATTTATACTGTTACAACAACTTCTTGTATACATACTGTACCGAGTCGGAGAATTATTGAAACTTTAGGAGATTACCATTTGAGAGATTATCCTGTTACTTTACAATTACATAATTTAACCCCTCCTAAGGATGAAATAGGAATTCGTTCTATTAAATTACCTATAGACATAACAGAAATGTTTATTGAAGATCAAGATACTCTTGAGATTGGAGTAGATGGAGAAGTTCCTGATGAAATTAAGGATAAATTTGCAGAAGAAATAAGACTAATTCTTGAAATGGATTATGGGAAAAGAAATAATAAAAGAATGATTGAAAGACATATAAAACTAATAAAAAATGAAACTTAAAGAATATGAAGGAAAAGAACTTTTTAAGAAATATGGGATTAATATTCCTAAAGGTAAAGTAATAAGTAAAGTTGAAGATATAGAAGGTATTGCTAAAGCTCAAGTTTTAAGTGGGAAAAGAAAGAAAAATGGATTAATTTTAGAAAGTAATGAAGAGAATTTAAAAAAATTATTTGAAAATTGTGATGAAGTTTTAGTTGAAGAAAAATTAAAAATTGAGAAAGAATATTATTTAGCTTTAAGTATTGATAGAGAATTGAAAGATGTAGTTGTTCTTTTTTCTAAAGAAGGTGGGATAGATATAGAAGATTCTAGTAAAATTGAAAAAATTCCTATTAATGAATTTAAAGGTAATGAGTTTAGTCCTATAGTAGATAGAATGTATAGATTAATGAAAGAAGAAAATGCTATTTTAGTTGAGATTAATCCTCTTGGTAGAGTTAATAATAATTTAATTGCTTTAGATTCTAAAATTATATTAGATGATGAAGTTAATGAAGGTTTTAATTATGTTGAGTTAGATGGTGATATTGGCATTATAGGTAATGGTGCTGGTCTTGTAATGGCTACTTTAGATGCTGTTAAACATTTTAATGGTAAAGCTGCTAATTTTTTAGATTTAGGTGGTGGTGCTGATAAAGAAAGAATGGAGAAAGCTGTTAGTAAAGTTCTTGAGAAAAATGTTAAAGTTATTTTTATTAATATTTTTGGTGGTATTACTAGATGTGATGAGATTGCTAATGGTCTAATTGAAATGAATGTTAAAGTTCCTATTATTGTTAGAATGATAGGAACTAATGAAGAAGAAGGGAAGAGAATTCTAAATGATTATGGTATAGAAGTTTATGATAGTTTAGAGGAAGGGGCGAGGAAAGCAGTAGAAAAGAGTAAAGGTAATTGAATTGTTAAATAAAATTTAGATAAGTTCATACTTCACAGAGAATTTAAAGTAGTTAAAGGGAAAAATAATATTGTTTTAGATACTGCCTCTTTTTTAACAAAAACCGGCGGCAAAAATAATTTAAGCTGGTTCTACGGGGTTTTCGCATGTGCCATAATTTTCACGAGAAGAAATAATATCTAAATCTTCATTTGTAGAAATTCCATCTCCATTCATATCAAGACAACAAATATTAATTATATTTTCTTTTTCATGACAATAAAATGCTATAATGTAATCATCATAATCAACATCACCATCGTAATCAACATCTCCCCTTACTGAATCTGGATGACATTGTATGGTTCCTGTTTCACAATTATCTTCTACATTAACACAACCCTTATCATCAGGATAATCTATTAATCCATCCCCATCGTTATCTTTGCCATCTTCACAATTAGAAAAAGAAGTTCTTATTTCTGGAGGTTTATTTTTAATTTCAAATTCATAATTATCCATTAAAAGTTTAGATTTGGTATTAATTATATTTCCATTTTCATCTCTAAACTCAACAACAATTCTATAATTTCCTATTTCATTTATAGAATAATTTATTTCATTAAAAATCTTATCTAATGCTAATTTTTCCTCTTTTTTTATAACTCTTTGATTATCTTCATTGATTACAGTTTCATAATATTGCCATTCATTTTCAATGTTTTTTTGTGTTTCAATATATAAATGTCCTTTTATTGGAGAACTTCCAACATTGAATATTTTTGATTGAGGTAAATCATCAGTATTAATTTCTAAAATTGTCCATTTTTCTCCATCCCAATTTGCAACAGCATCAAGGTGTAGGATTCTATCTTTAATTAAATTAGAAACAGTCCATTCTATTTCATAATTGCCCCTTTGGCAGAATTGACTTCCGTCCTTTAGAATATCTGGATGGCTATTCGAATAACTAGAACAATAAGTAATCCACCCACCATCATACCATAATTCATTTTTTCTTTCTTCAAAAATATTAAAAGTATCTCCTTTTGGGTTAGTAATAATCAATTCTTGATCGATAAATAAGGGGTTCATAGTTCTGTAAATATGACCTTTAAGTTGATCTTTTACATAACCTTTAAGTACAGAATCTTCAGGAAATTTATTGTTAGGAGGGGTAGTTTTTTTTGCAACTAAT
>CAYWFN010000107.1:0-3741 GCA_964457715.1 uncultured Methanosarcinales archaeon
CTGTAATATGAATTATTGTATTATTATAAGAAGAATAAATATGACAAATTCCCCAAGTATCATTTCCTCTTCCAGAATTAAATTTAGGGATTTCTCTTCTTTTTCTTCTGTCTCTATTCCTTTTAAAATTTCTTTTTTCCATCTTTATTTTTTACCTTTTCTATTTGGAACTTTTCTTTTACCTTTTCTAACAACAACTTTTTTTCTTTTTACTTTTGTATCTTTTTTTATCTTTTCTTTTTTTTCATCAATAACTCTTTCAGCATGATCAGCATTAGATAAATTAGAACTATGTGAAAAAGTAATAAGATCTTCTTCTTTTTTTGTAACAAAGTATGATGGTGAAGTTATTTTTTTCCCACCTACTGTTATGTGGTGGTGTGTTATAAATTGTCTTGATTGGTCTACTGTTTTTGCAAGTTTTTTTCTGAATACTATTGTTTGAAGTCTTCTTTCTAATAAATCTTTTATTGTAATTCCTAATACATTGCTTAATTCTGCACCAGGATTTAAAAGACCTAAGTTTGTTAATTTATTTAATAGTTGTTGTCTCTCAAGTTCTCCTTGCGCACTTCTATCAGCTACTAATTTTTTTGATTGTGAGAAAAATTTTCTTAATAATGAACTTGCTTTATAAATTTCTTTTTTATTTTTTAATCCAAATTCTTTTAATAATAGTTTTTCTTCTTCAATTCTTTCCTTGTTCCAAGGAGTTACTGGGTTTGAATATTTTTTTCTGTGTTTTTTAGGATCTCCCATTATTATCTACCTACTTTCCAGATTTCTTCCCACCTTTTGCTTTTTTAACACCAGTGGTTTTACCTTTATTTTTTCTAAAGTTAGATCTTGTACATTGTCCTCTAACTGGCAAATTAAACATGTGCCTTATCCCTCTATAACATTTAATTTTCTTCATAATTTTAACATCATTATCTTGAACAAATCTTAAATCAGAACTAAAAATATGTTTATTTTGTGAATCTTGTGGATCTTTTCTTCTATTAAACATCCATATTGGTATTCCAAATTTTGAGGGATTTTTAATAATATTAGCAATTTTTTCAACTTCTTCATCACTTAAATTTCCTATTTTCTTTACTTTTGGAATCTTAGATATATTACATATAGCATTAGCAAAACTAGGCCCAACACCTCTTACTTTTGTTAAACCTTGAATTAGAGATTTATTCCCCTCTACATCAGTATCTATTATTCTTAATATATGTCTAAATTCTTGTTTTTCTTCTACCATTTATTTCACCATAAGCCCATAAAACTCAAGAATTAATCAAATAGATTAACCCTATTGAGCGCTCTTAATGAACTCGGGCTGTATTGTTATATAAGGAATCCATTTCCCTTTATAAATGTAATGGTTATTTATTGTCTACCTTTTTCAATAGCTTTTACAACAAGTTTAACTGTATTTTCAATATCTTTGAGATTGACTATTTCATTATTTGTATGTATATATTTAGTAGGAATACCTATACTAATACTTGGTACCCCAGACTTTGTTAACTGTATCTCTGTTGCATCTGTTGCACCTGGTTGACCTGCATTTGCTGCATCTAATTGTAATGGAATGTTATTCTCTTTTGCAACTGTTATAAAGAATTTATTCAGTTTAGGATCACCTATCATTCCTCTACCTCTAACTTGTAAATATTCAATACTTGGACCTTTTCCTAATCTGGTTGTCACTTCCCATTCTTTAACATATAAACTATGTGCTGTTCCAACATCTAATGTTATTGAATAATCAGGATCAATCTTATATGCAGATGTCTTTGCACCCTTTAGACCCACTTCTTCTTGTGCTGTAAATACTCCATAAACAGTTCCTTTGAATTTTTTCAATTGTTTCATTATCTGAACAAGGGCTGCACATCCTGCTCTATCATCAAAACTTTTTGCTGAAACATTATCACCTGCTAAGTCTCTAAAATTATTTTCAAAAGTAATCATATCACTTATTTTAATACCTAACTTTTCTACTTCTTTTTTTGATGAAGCACCAATATCAATAAACAACTCTTGCCATTTTGGAATTTTCTTTCTTTCTTCTTCATTCATAACCCAATGATCTTTACAATGAATTGCACCTTTGAATTTATTATTTTTTGTGTCAATAACTACATTTTGATTTAAAAGATCTTGATCCCAGAAACCACCAACAGGTATAAATCTAATATAACCTTCATTATCAATATGTTTTACAATAAAACCTATTTCATCCATGTGTGCACAGATCATATAAACTGGTGAACCTTTTCCTTTTTTAGTAATAAGGCAACCCATTTTACCAATTTCTATACTATCAATATGACCTTTTAATTCTTCTTTTATAATAGGTATTATTCTTTTTTCATAACTAGAAATTGCACCCACATCAGTTAATTTTTTCAATAATATTTTTGTTTCTTGTTTTTGATCTTTTGTCATTTTTAATCCCTCCAATATATATAGGTAAAAATATATGATTAATAAAGATTTCTAATATTGTATCGAAATATCTATAATGTGTAAGAATACTATTAGTTTATTAACTCATGGAATTCTGATCATGATCAAGAATCATTAGATGTAATAATGCATTATGGTTCTTGACATAAAACTTTATAAATAACATACTCATATATATCATAATATGGACATAAAAAAGCTGGTAAAGACATTGTCCCCTTTAGAAAGGAGAGTATTACCTTATTTAAAAGATTTTTCTAATTATGAAGAGATTATAAAAGCATCTGGTATGAAAGATGTTGAAGTAATGAGAGCTTTACAATGGTTATCTAATAAAAAGATCCTTAAGATAGATGAACAAATAAAAGAATTAATTTGTCTTGATAAAAATGGAATTCTATATTTTAAACAAGGTTTACCTGAGAAAAGATTCTTGTTAGCAATAAAAGATGGGCAATTATCTACTTTAAATTTAATGAAAAAAGCTGAATTATCCAAGGAAGAACTTAATGTTTGTATTGGTTTATTAAAAAAGAAAGTTGCAATTGATATTAAAAAATCAGAAAAAGCTTTAATTATAAAGATTCTTAATAATGGGAAGAAACTATTAAAAAAACCTTCATTAGAAGAAGATTTTTTGAATAATAAATTCCCAATTGAAAAAAAATCTTTAGAACCTCAGGAAAAATTTGCATTTAATGAACTTAAGAAAAGAAAGAATATTGTTAAAATTGAAATAAAGAAAATTAAAACAATTCATTTAAAAGACATTGGTAAAAAATTAATTAAACTAAGACTTAATAAGAATGTAATAGAAAGATTAACACCTGAAATCATAAAACATGGTGATTGGAAGAAAAAAGAATTTAGAGCATATGATGTTGAGATAAATGTTCCAAAAATAACTGGTGGTAAAAGACATTTTGTTAAACAATCAATTGAATATGCAAAAAAGATTTGGATGGATTTAGGTTTTAAAGAAATGACAGGCCAATTATTGAATACATCATTCTGGAACTTTGACGCATTGTTTACTGCACAAGATCATCCAGTTCGAGATTTACAAGATACATTTTTTATCAAAGATCCAAGCAAGGGTAATCTCCCGGATCAAAAGTTAGTCAATGCTGTTAAAAAAGCACATGAAACCGGTACAAAAGGAAGTACTGGTTGGAAATATAAATGGAATGAAGGAGATGCAAAGAAAAATGTAATGAGAACACATACAACAGTTCTAAGTTCAAAAACAATTGCTGGTCTTAGTAAAAAAGATCT
>CAYWFN010000108.1:0-3741 GCA_964457715.1 uncultured Methanosarcinales archaeon
ACAGGATTTTTTACAGGTGATTTAGTTGAAATGTTTATGGCTGGTGTTAGTTTAGCAGTTGCTGCTGTTCCTGAAGGTTTACCTGCTGTAGTTACAATTTCTCTTGCAATTGGAATAAAGAGAATGGTGAAAAAGAATGCTCTTATTAGAAAATTACCAAGTGTGGAAACTTTAGGATGTACTACTGTTATATGTACTGATAAAACAGGGACAATAACCCATAATCAGATGACTGTTAAGAAACTTTTTGTTAATAATAAAGTTGTTGAAGTTACTGGTGATGGATATAGTACAAAAGGTAAGTTTTCTACAGATATTTCTAAATTAAAAACATTATTAGAAATTGGTGTATTGTGTAATGATGCAAAACTTGTTTCTGAAAAAGATGTACTTGGTGATCCTACTGAAGCTTGTTTGCTTGTTTCAGCAAAAAAAGCTAATATTAATTATAGAGTTGTTCAGAAAAAATATAAAAGAATTGGCGAAATACAATTTAGTTCTGAAAGAAAAAGAATGACAACCATTCATCAAATAAATGGAAATAATATTGCTTATACAAAAGGCGCTCTTGATATTGTATTGGGATTGTGTAATAAAATATTAATTAATGGTGAAGTAAGGGCTTTAAGAAAAAGTGATAAAGAAATTATATTAAAACAAAATGAAAAATTTGCAAATAAAGCTTTACGTGTTTTGTGTTTTGCATATAAAGAATTTAATGGGAAATTTAAAGAAAAAGATGAATCTGGTATGGTGTTTGTAGGATTACAAGCAATGATAGACCCTCCAAGGCAAGAAGTTAAGAAAGCTATTCATGAGTGTCATAGTGCTGGTATAAAAGTAATAATGATTACTGGTGATCATCAATTAACAGCAGAAGCTATTGGTAGGAGTATAGGTTTACAAGGAAAGTGTATGATCGGTAAGGAATTAAATAAAATAAAAAATCTTAGAAAAGTTGTTGAGAAGATAGCTATTTTTGCAAGAGTAAATCCTGAACATAAATTAAAAATAATTGATGCTTTGCAAAGCAAAGGACATGTTGTTGCAATGACTGGTGATGGTGTAAATGATGCACCTGCATTAAATAGTGCTGATATTGGAATTGCAATGGGAATTTCTGGAACAGATGTTTCAAAAGAAGCTTCTGACATGATTTTAACTGATGATAACTTTATTTCTATTGTTAATTCTGTTGAAGAAGGAAGAGGGATATATGATAATATAAGAAAATTTGTATTTTATTTATTGTCAAGTAATCTTGGTGAAGTTTTAGTTGTGTTTTTAGGATTATTAATTGGTTTTATGTTTGGTACACCAGAATTAGTTATATTACCATTACAAATCTTATGGATTAACTTAATGACTGATGTATTTCCTGCACTTGCATTAGGTATTGAACCTATTGATAGGGATATTATGAAAAAGAGTCCTAGAGATAAAGGAGAGAACATAATTAATAAAGAAAGACTGATCAGATTGATTTTAGTTGGGTTTATAATGATGATTGGTACATTAGGCTTATTTTATTATTATCATTTTAATTATCCTGCAAAAGCAATTACAATATCATTTTGTACTTTAGTCATGTTTCAATTATTTAATGTTCTTAATTCAAAGTCTCATGATAAATCTGCGTTTAGGATATTGTTTAATAATGTTTATTTAATATTAGCAATATTTGTATCATTATTACTACAATTTGTAGTTGTTTATGTTCCATTATTTCAAAAATGGTTTAAAACAGTTCCTTTATCTGGCATTGATTGGGTTTATGTTGTTTTAGTTAGTTCTTCAGTTTTTATATTTATTGAGATTTATAAATTAATTATAAATAAGGTACATGTTAATGGTAAAAAGAAAACAAAGAGATAGGAAAAAGAATAAAGTAAAAGATAGAATAAAACAAATGAATAAGAAAAAGAATAAATTAGAAAATAAAAGAAAACAGAACAATAGAAACAAGAATAAAGTAAAAGATAGAAGTAAATATAAAAAGAAAACTATAGCTGATAAAGCATTGCCTAAACTAAAGATTAACATTTCTTGGTATGTAGTAGGTTTGTTTATTTTAATATTATTAGCTGTTGGATATTTGAAAACATTGAATAAATTTAAAGGATTCTTTTCTTCACATCCTTTATTCATCTTTATTCCAATTGGTTTGATTAGTATTTATATAATCATGAAATCTGCTTCATTTGCAATTGAATCTATAACTAGTTATGCTGGAAATACTGGGATTTCTGAATATGTTATTGGATCATTGGTTGTTGCAATTGCAACTAGTTTGCCTGAATTAAGTACTGGTCTTTTTGCATCTTTGAAAGGAACAGGTGACCTAACTCTTGGTAATGTAATTGGAGCTAATGTTGTTAACTTAACTCTTGTTCTTGGTTTAATGGCATGGATTAGTGGAAAGATTAAGATTAAAGAAGGAGTAATTAGTAGAACTTTGCCTGCAGTTGTAATGATGATAATTCTTCCAATAATCTTAGGATTAGATGGTAGTTTTTCTAGATTAGATGGTTGCATATTATTAATTGCATTTGTGTTATATTTTTTATCATTGATTAAACATCAAGGAGAAATGGGAACATTAAAAAAGAGTGTTAGGTTTAGACATATTTGGAAAGATATTATTGTGTTTGGTGGTACAATTGCTGCTTTATTATTAAGTACTTCTTTATTAGTTCAAGCACTTGATGTTATAAGCAATGAATTAAGTATCCCTAGAATCATAGTTGGTTGTGTGATCTTAGCAATTGCAACTACTGTACCTGAGCTAACAGTTGGAATTAAATCAATTTTAAAAGGTTCAACAAAAGTTAGTATTGGTAATATTTTTGGTAGTTTAATTATTAATTTTTCATTAGTATTAGGTGTTGCTGCTGTAATTAATCCAATACATATTATTAATAAACCTTTATCAATTTTTTCAGGGGTATTTACTCAAGAAAGTTTTAGTTTTCTTAGTTTTTTAGTTGGAAGTTTGATTTTATTAATCACTATTTTTATTGTTTCTAGATTTATAAGATCTATGGAAATAAATAAAAAACACGGTCAGATTTTGGTTGGTATTGCAGTTCTGTTCTTTATTGTACAAATATTGTTTGCTGTGTTAGGGTAATGTTTTTATATTGTGTTTGATTCCTGAACAAATATGAAGCTTAGCTCACTTAAACATAAGATTCCTATTGAATTATACAAAGTATTAGATAAATGTAAAATAAATGAGTTGCGTCCTTGTCAAAAAAAAGCAATAAAATCTGGACTTTTTGATAATGCTAATTTATTAGTATGCACTCCTACTGCATCTGGTAAGACTCTTATTGCAGAGATGGCTGGAATTAAATCTATTCTTAGTGGGAAAGGTAAATGTGTTTACATAGTTCCACTTAAATCACTTGCTTTAGAAAAATATAAAGATTTTAAAAAAAAGTATTCCCATTTATGTAATATTGGTATTGCAATTGGTGATCTTGATAAAAGAGATGATTATTTGTCTAATTATGATCTTATTATTTGTACTTCTGAAAAACTTGATAGTTTGATTAGACATCATGCAACTTGGCTTAAGTATGTTAGTGTTGTTGTTATAGATGAAATCCATTTATTAAATGATATTAGTAGAGGTCCTACTTTAGAGATTTTGATTACTATTTTACGTAGGTTGTTAAGTAATGTTCAGATAATTGGTCTTAGTGCAACTATTGGTAATCCTAAAGAACTTGCTTCTTG
>CAYWFN010000109.1:0-3716 GCA_964457715.1 uncultured Methanosarcinales archaeon
ACCAGAAATATGAGTTCCACCTTCAACAGTATTAATAGTATTTACAAAACCAAATATATTTTCTCTATAACTATTACTATATTGAATAGAAACTTCAATTGTTGTTCCATTCATCTCTCTTTTAAAATAAATCGGTTTGTGCAATGTATCTCTTGATTTGTTTAACCACTTTACAAATTCAATTAAACCACCAGAAGCATAAAATTCTTGTTTCTTGTCTTTTTCTTCATCTTTAAGATCAATTTTTAAACCTGCATTTAGAAAGGCAACTTCTCTAAATCTTGTTTCTAATATTTTATAATCCCACTTAACAGTTGAAAATATTTCTTCATCAGGCCAAAATGTAACTTTTGTTCCAGTATTTCCATTTTTTGTCTTCCCAACAACCTTAAGTTTTGTTTTTGTCTTTCCTCTTGAAAACTCTTGCTTGTAAATTTTTCCATTTCTTGTTATTTCTATCACTAATTTTTTAGATAAAGCATTTACAACAGAAATTCCAACGCCATGTAAGCCCCCTGAAATTACATATGACTTTTTATCAAACTTTCCACCCGAATGAAGTTTTGTTAAAGCTAATTCAACAGCAGGCATCTTATAAACAGGGTGTGGATCAACAGGAATACCCCTTCCATTATCTTGAATTGTTGCAGAACCATCTTTATTTAGACTAACTTTGATTTTATTGCAATATCCTACAAGTGCTTCATCAACAGAATTATCCACAACCTCATAAACTAAATGATGTAGGCCTTCTTTTCCAGTAGATCCAATGTACATTGCAGGCCTTTTTCTAACACCTTCTAGACCTTCCAGTACTTTTATTGATTCTGCGCCATATTTTGTCTTTTTTTCTGCCATTTTTCCGGTTTTGATTAAGCTTTTTCAAAAGTTTAGCTTATGCTAAATCCTCTTGATTTTGTGAGTAAATTCCAGACAGAAATCCTGTCTTTTCACATCAAAAAAACGTCAAAATCCTTTATAAACTTTTCTACACTAAAATGCAGTTTCTCGACGATAAAATTAAAAAATGACAACAAATCTTTAAAAAAGCAATACATTTAAAAAGCCAGCCAAATAGCTATTTTTATGGAAACAGACACAAAAGTTATTACAGTAATTTTAATAGTTTTAGCAGTTGCCATGGCCTTTTTGTTTGGCCAAATCATGCAAAATAAAGCTGCAAGTGAATCTGTTCATATAACCCATACTTTTACAAAAGCTATCTGTGATGGTACAAATTATTGCCAAGATTATGTTGTTGTTTGTAATGGAAATAGCATACTTGGTCTAAACGCAATAACAGGTGCAGCTGTTCAATTTGATTCTGATTGGCAAGATCCTAGAAATGATCAAGAAATAAATGGATTCTGTTAATTATTTTTTAGGTGCAACTTCTTTTTCAGCTTCTTTTGCAGCTTCTGCTGCTGATTCTGCTGCAGCCTCTACTTCTTGGGACTGCGCTTTAACCTCTGCTTCTCTTTCCTTCTTAGTTATTTTTGCTTTTGTAATCCAACGAACTTTTCTTCTTTTCATTGCTTTAGATTTTCTACACTTTGCAGAACAAAAATAATTTATAGAACCATCATTGCCAACTAAAGTTACACCCCTATGAGTATCATACATTTTTGCACAATAAACACATTTAGGCATTTTTGACCCTCCCACTTGTAGCACAAATAAAAAATTCAATCTTCTTATTCTTAGGATCATAAAAATGTCCAAAAGAGTTATATCCTTTTCTAGATAACAAGCCTTCAATAATATTAACTTCCCTATCAATATTTCTAGTAGAATAAGGTCTGGGTGTTATTCTTAGGTGTCCTCTATATAATACCTTGGGATTTAATGATTTTAATTCTCTTCTTGCATAATGTAAACCAATTCTAAAGTTTTTCAGTTGTTTTTGTGTAAGCATTTTAAGTATAAGCTCCTTTTGAGACTTTTGATTTTATTCTTCTTGCTTCTATCTCTGTTTCACGAAGCATCAAAACATCGCCTATTCTAACAGGCCCTTTAACATTTCTTCTCATAGATCTTCCTTGATCTCTTCCCTCTTGAACTACACATTTAACTTGTGTTATTTCTCCACGAAAACCAGTTCTACCTATAACTTCTTGAACAACAGCAGGAACTGTTTCTCCGAGAATTTTATCAGATCCTTTAGAACCTGTTGTTTTCTTTTGTTGGGTTCTTTGAGTTTTAGCCATTTTATCCTAGCTATTTTAAAGAAGCAATATCTGCCTCAACTTCTCCTGCTTCAATTACTGCAACAGAGGAAGCTGCAACAGGCAAACCAGCCACTATTCCTAGCTTTTGTTTACTATCAACTTCTTTACAAAGAATCTTTTTTTCTTTGCAAAGAACAGGAATATGCTGAATAATTTCTTTTGGTTCTACGTCTGTAGCATAAACAATTAATTTAGCAGTACCTCTTTCTATTGCTTTTGTAACTTCGTTGGTGCCCTTCTCAATTTTCCCAGTTTTTCGTGCCTTTTCAATAATGTTGTATGTGTCCATTTTATAATGCCCAATAAATAATAGAAGAATGTATCCTCCATTAAGTCATCGGATAAAACATTGAGAAAAAATTGCTTTATAAAAGTTTTGCTAATTTATTTTCCTTGATTTTAACTGTCCGCAACCAGCACCTATATCTACTCCGTCTGTTGAATAAACTTCTGGAGAAATTCCTTGTGATTTTAACCAACCCAAAAAATCATCTTTAGATTCAGATTCTCTAAACCCCAACCCCACATCATGATATTGATTTATTTTTAGAAAAAATCCATCTTCATTTGCAAGGGTTGCTAGATCTCTGGCATGTTGTTCACTATCATTAAATTGGTCTAACAAAAAATAATTAAGATCTATACCTATTCCAGATTCACCATGATATTGCCTAAGAAAAGGAAGAATCTTAGATAAAGTAGGAGAGCTTGGAATCAATTGCTGTCTTTCATTATCATAAGGGCTATGTAAAGAAAATTGAAGTTTGGGCAATTGATATTCATCAAAATTTTTAATAAATTTTGGTAGGAAATCTATGCCAACCCCAGAGATAGACATACTAAAAAAACCACCTGGATATTTTCTATCTAGATATTTAAGAGATTTGATAACATTGCTAGAATTCAATAATGGTTCTCCACTTCCCATGAAGGAAAATAAAAGTTTTCTTCCTTGTTTAGGTAATTGCTCTCTAGCAACAATTGTGTCTGTCATTTGATTAATTTCCTGAGAAGATAGTGGACCAAAATAACTTGTTCCTGAATCACAAAAAGTGCATCTAATTGGACAGCCAGCCATAGTTGATAAACAAAGTATGTCTTTCTTAGGACGGTTAATATACACAAAACCCACATTATTATTTTCTCTGCTAAAAGTATATTTCCTCGTGGGATAAGTTTGAGATGACTCTGTTATTTGCACATCTTGCATGTTTCTAGGGACAAATTGTATTTTAAAAGCATTCCCATGGTAAAGTATTTACTTCAGTTTCATAAATCTTTTAAAGAAACTCATGTTTTCTCTTTCATGAACTTAGAAGAAGGGGCTCAAGAAGAATTTAACCTTACAGAACTTGATGGTACAGATACTGCAATGCAAATTCAAGCACACACATCTCAAGATACAGCGTATCATTCTAACGATCTTCACATGAGGACAGGGTATGAAGGTTTAGTGGGGATTGGAGTAGCAATTGGATTTACAGCAAT
>CAYWFN010000110.1:0-3671 GCA_964457715.1 uncultured Methanosarcinales archaeon
TTAATCTTCCCAATAATTCAGAAACTGCATCCTTACTCACATAAACATCACCATCACTTAAAATAAAAATATCACCTTTTGCTTTTTTAAAAAGAATATTAAGAGCAACTGGTTTACCTTTTCTTGGATCTTTAAACACTTTTATTCTTTTATCTTTTTTAGCATAAGATTTCATCATATTTAATGTTTCTTTATCAGGGGCAATAAGTAAAATTTCCCATTGTAAATTATCTAAATTATCTAATTGAGAAAGAAATGCTTCTATTGCTCTTCCAATTAAATGCGGTTCTTTATAAGCTGCTATAAGTATTGAGATCATACTATTCTTCCTTTTACTTATTTTTTTCATTTTAATCAACCTATACTTTTTTTAACAATTTTTTCATACCAAACTTTGTTATAAGTGATCTTAGCATGAGATATCCTGGAATATTTATAAAAGTTTTATCAAATAAATCCAAATAAGCGCGAATTTGCCTTGAATCTTTATACACTTCAAAACCAAATCTATCTCTTATTTTTTTTAATTCATTAATTGACAAATTTGGAAGCTTTACATTAGTTGATTGAAAATAAGACTTAGCTGCAATATCTTTAAGTAACAAACCATTTTTTTCACAAAGATCATACAGCTCTGTTCCTTTATATGCATTAAAAATACTAACACCTACAAAATCAGGTTTACATTTTTTATTAAGCTCAATTGTTGCTCTGATTGTCTTTTTTGTTTCATAAGGCAATCCAACCATATTAAATGAATAAGTTTGTAATCCTACTTCCCTACACCACTTAAATGTATCAATAATTTGTTTTTCTGTTTGATTTCTTTTCATAACTTTATTTCTTATAAATTCATCACCAGATTCAATTCCAATAGAGACTCTATAACAACCAGCATTTTTCAGCAAGATAAGGTCTTGTTTTGTTACTGATCCAGCTCTTATGTTTATATTAAATGGAATACATATTTGTTTTTTGTATTTTTTACTAAATTCCTTTACAAGCTGTTTATTTAATGTAAAAGTATCATCATAAAATTCTATTTCTCTTATTTGATTATTATATGTTTTCAGAACTTGTTTAATTTCTTTTATTATTGAATCAGCACTTCTAAATCTCAAATATTTACCTAATCCTTTATATTTTTTCAAAAGAAAATTATTTATACAATATGCACAACCAAATGGACATCCTTTACTAGCTATAAACGTTGCAATACCTTTATTATAATTTAAATATTTCTCATAATCAAAAAGTTTTCTATCTGTGAATGGAAGTTTGTCTTGGTTTTGTTGTAAAGGTCTCAGTTTGTTTTTTTTTATTTTTATGTTTCCTTTACTATCCTTTATCTTAAACCACATATTTCTTATGTTTGTATTTATTTTACCTTTTTGTATGCTATTAGCAAGTTCTAATATTGGATATTCACCTTCACCAATACAGACTACATCAAAACAATCTTGTTTAATAATATCTTCTGGTGCAATTGTTGCATGATAACCACCACAAACAATAGGTGTTTTTGAATCTATTTTTTTAATCTGATTACATATCCAAATTCCATAACTAAGATCATTTGTAGCAACAGTTATCCCAACTAAATCAGGTCTAAATGTTTGCAACTTATGTTTTATTTTGTGTTTTGTAATCCTATCAAAAGTAGAATCCAATAAGTCTACACTATGGCCATCTTTCTTTAATAAAGATGAAATCAAACCTAAACCAAGAGAAATATCTTTAGGAGATTCTACAATATTTGGGTATATTAATAAGATATTCATATATAGAAGGAGCTATTTAAGGTATTTAAATATATATATAATCTAAAATAACTATATTTATAAACAAATTATGCATTCCACTTAACAAGAGGGATTGACTTGGATATTAAAAAAAAAACAATAGATTTTGTAAAAAATAAGTATAATATTATATTCTTAGTTGTTTTAATAATTTCATTAATAATAAGATGGAAATATTTATTTGTTGAAACTGTGTGGGTAGATGAAACAGTTTATATGTGGCAAGGATATAGATTATTACATAATCCATTTCTAATTTTTAGCCAAAATTATTATGGCAATGTACCAATACCTTTAGCTATTTCCTCTTTTTTCAATATATTCTTTAACAGATTCATTGCAGCAAGATTAATGGGAATGTGTTTTGGGATCTCAGGAATAATAATTATTTATTTAATTGGAAAAGAAGTTAAAAACAAATTTCTAGGTTTGTTAGCAGCAATAATATTATCATTTCATCACCTACATTGGTTTTTTAGTACTAGAGCACTAGTAGATGTTCCCTTAGCAACAATGTATTCTTTAGCATTTTATGCTCTTTTATTATATAATAGAAAAAAAACAAAATTTACTTTATTATTCCTAATAATCTCAATTATTCTAGTACCTTTAACAAAAATGCCTGGATTAATAGTTGTCCCTGCTATAATATTGTTTTATTTACTTTATTCTGTTTTTGATTTAAAAAACAATGTAAATAAATTTAAGAATTTAATAAAAACCAGAAGAAAAATTAGTTTAATAATATTTTTAATATTCATAATTTTAATTTGGAGAAATTGGGATGCAATTACTGGTCAATTACAAAGAATATCTTATTACAATAATTTAGTACAACATTGGCCATTTGTTTTTTCAAATGAATTAATTGCTTTTATTTTCATAGGCCTAATAATTTCATTAATATATCATACTAAAGTATATTTAGTCATATTTTCAGGATTTATAACATTTATTGCAGCATTTACTTTTTTAGATGCTGGTCCATATCCAAGGTATCTCTTACCTGCTGTACCATTAGGAATAATTTTAGCATTAATAGCATTATTTGAGATAATTAATTATATAAAAATATTTTTAGGAAAAAACATCTCAAATATTGCAAAAATAGGATTAATCATTTTCATTTTAATTATATCATTTAATTTCTACAACAATGGTTCAGATTTATGTGAGAGAACTAAATATTCATATATAGGATATCAAGAAGTAGGAAAATGGATGAAAGATAATTTCAAAACACAAGGTTTAATCAAAACTGATTCTCAAGTACCTCTAGGCATAATGGGTAATTCTGATGTTTATAATGAAGTAATACATTTTGATAAATCAATTGAAAAAGACAAAAGACATTCTTTTTATGTTGGTTCTCAAGGACCATGTAGATTATTTTCAGGATTTAATTACAACTCAGATCAAGATGAACCAAATCTTGAAGGACCAATTAATCAAATACAAAAATTAAATTTATCCAATCTTAATACTTATCCAAAACCAATTTATATCCATATTGATATGTTTGAACCAGGCCAACCAGGATGGGCTTACCCAATAACTCAAGAGAAAATAAACAATTTAATCAATTTAGGATTTGTGCCTGAATTAATAGTTAAAAAACCTATGCCTGTGAAAACACCACAAGGAGAAACCATAATTGCAGACATGGAAGTCCAATTTATTTTAGTTAAATATGAATGATTAAGAAGTTAATTTAATAACACACCATATGCTTTTTTAAGTTCCACTTTAATATTTGCAAAAGTAAACTTTCTTGCTCTCTGCAATGCATTTTTACTTAATTTAGATCTTAATTTTTTATTATTCAAAACTTTTCTAAGCTTATCTTCAAGATCTTTTGAATTATGATTT
>CAYWFN010000111.1:0-3398 GCA_964457715.1 uncultured Methanosarcinales archaeon
CAGGGATGTTGTGGGGGAGTAAGTTCATTTCTCTATAGATAAATTTATATATAAATACATCTAAAGTACATATAAGAGGATGGTAGAACACAAACTAAAAAAGATTGGTGAACTTCTTGATCATGTTGCTAATCAAAATCATGAAAAACTTAAACATTTTGATTCTGAATTAGATAAAAAACATAGATTATTAGATAAAAAACATGATAATTTATTAAAAAAACATCAACATCTTGATAAAAGAGATACAGTAATAAAACAAAAACATACCCATCTTAAATTAAAAGAAAAAGAGTATAAAAAGATATTAGGTATGAAAAAAGGTTTAGATAGGAAAAGTAAAAGATTATCAAAATTAGATAGAAATTTAAAAGAAAAAAGACAAAACATTAGAGAATTATTATTTCAAGAAAAATTAAAAGTTGAAGAACGTTATAGAGAAAAAGAAAGACAATTAAGAAAGTTTATGACTGATCTAGAGCTAAAAGATAAAGATCTAAATAAACAAATAATAAAACTTGAAGTAGATAGGATCAAATTATTACAATCATTAGGTAGGAAACCTAGAAAAGAAAAATTAATACAAGCAAGTGCAGTTGATCTATGGCCTTTGAAAATGGCTACAGGATTACAACAAAATAAATCTAAGGTTCATAAAGAAGTTCTACAAGGTTTACCAAGCTTAGGGTTTGGTGAAGAATTGAAAAAACCTAATGTTAAAAAGATTTAGAGGGTGATTCTATGAATTGGAAAAAAATATTTGGTGTAGGTATTTTATTGTGGATTGTTGGCTCTGTTTTAGGATGGCTAACATGTGGTTGGTTATTTAACTGGATATATACAGATCTGTCTCCAGCATTATTTAAGACTAGTGAACAAATGATGGCTACTGCAAATATGGCAATAATGAGTTTATTTGGATTATTAGCAGGAATAATATTTGTATTTGTATATGCAGTATTATACAAAGGTATACCAGGAAAAGGCTATAAAAGAGGTATGATGTATGGATTCTTACTTTGGATGGTAACTTCTTTAGTAGGTATGATCTCAATGCCAACATATATGTTGATACATTGGGGAGTTGTATTCTATTGGATAGGAATAGGATTAGTATCAAACTTGATAAATGGAGCAATAGTTGGTGCTTTGTATAAGTAAGTTTTTTTTATTTTTTTATTCAGAATATCTAAATCCTTCAAATATTGGATAAGCTGGTTCTACTGAAGCTAAAAATCTTGACATTAAATATCTATCCATTCTATAAAAAGAATTTGGGATTATTGGCCCATCTGTTGCTAGTGTAACTCTAGAATCAACAACAGCTTCAAGATTTATTTCTTTTTCCCAATTTGCTATAGAAACAAGTCGAACACAATTAGAAACACATGCACCAATGGGTAATAATGTATTACCATCTTGATTATAAGCTTCAGTTGCAAATTCATAATTTTCAGGATCTTCATTAGTTGTGTAATTTTTTGGAATCCTACACATATCAAAATTATCCAAAAAACTATGACGAATATGTGCTCCACAATGGAGAACAACACCTTGTTTTAAATTTCTTAATATAGGACCATAATCCCTATTTTCACCATAAATAGGATGATATGTTTCAACAATTTTTTTTGTCATACCATACTCTCGTGAAGATTTTCTTGCACTTAATGCAATAGGAATACCCCTTCTATTTGCCTCATCTAATAATTTTAATATACGCATTTTCTTCCTATGCTTATCATAAGATCTTTCAAAACTTTCTTCAAAACATTCTGGATGTGAAACCCATACCATTGAAGGATTTAATATTTTTTGTGCCATAAGAAATAGGAAATAAACATCATATTTAAGTTTTTCTTTAATTACTACTTGAAGAAGAACACAAAACTTTATATAATATTACTTACTAAATAAGTAATTATATGTAATAGTATGTAATATACAAAAGAAACAAAAACAAAAGGTTTATATATTATTTAGTATGTAAAAGTATTATTAAGTATGCAATATTAAGGTCAATTTCATGGCAAAAGAAAGAATAACAATTACAATCGACAAAAAACTTCTTGATTGGATAGATGATAGAATCAAAGATAAAGTATTTGCAAATAGATCTCATGCAATGGAATTCCTAATCAAACAACAAGAATTAAGAGATAAAAAACACAAAGGTCATCATTACATAGGCTAAAAGGTGAGTATTTTGGTAAAAAGAAAGAAAAGGAAAAAAAGAACAACACACAAAAAAATGGGATTTTGTAGTAAATTTAAATGGTTGTTTTCAAGTAATCCAAAACATGAAATTAATAAGAAAATGTTCCAGTTAGACCTAAAGAAAAGAGAAATAAAATCATTAGAAAGAGGATTAAAGACCAATGTTAATAAATTACAAGATCATACTATCAAACTTGTACAATTACAAAAACATTTCCATACAAATCATAATAAAACATTAAAAGAAGTACAAGAATTAAAAGAATTTAAACAAGAAAAAAAAGAAATTGATAAAGTATTAAAATCATTACATAACTTATTAGCACATGTTCCTGATGAAGTTGCTGAAGAGTTTGCTCAATCAAAAGAGTTCTTAACATTTGAAAAAGTGATGGCTAAACATTTTAAAGAATATAGAATAAGATAAGTGATTGAGCTGGGGGATAAACAATGCTTACTAACTCTGAAATAGCAGACATATTCTTTGAGATAGCTGATATTTTAGAAATACAAAGAATAGATTTTAAACCTAGAGCATATAGAAAAGCTGCAAAACAAATTGAATCATTAAGTGTTTCTGTTTATGATATCTATAATAAAACAGGATTGAAAGGTTTAGATAATATCCCTGGTATTGGTAAAAACATTTCATTAAAAGTTGAAGAAATTATTAAAACTGGAAAATTAAAATATTATATTAAATTAAAAAAACAATTACCTAAGGGTTTGTATAATTTAATGGATGTGCATTCTTTAGGTCCTAAGAAAATATCTAAATTATATAAAGAACTAAAAATTAAAACTGTTTCTGATCTTAAGAAAGCTATTAATAAGCACAAAGTTGCTAATTTAAAAGGATTTGGTCTAAAAACAGAACAAGAAATATTAGAAGGTTTGAAACTAAGAAAACAAAGTAAAGAAAGAATGCTACTTGGTGAAGCAGATCCTATTGCATATGAAATAAAAAATGAATTATCTAAATTACATTGTATAGAAAAGATAGACATTGTTGGTTCTTTAGCAAGAATGAAAGAAACTATTAAAGATATTGATATATTATGTATTAGTAAAAAACCAAGCAAAGTTATTAATGAATTTACAAAACTAGGTAAAAAAACACTTGCTAAAGGTAAAACAAAATCATCAATCATATTAAAAAACAATCTTCAAGTAGATCTTAG
>CAYWFN010000111.1:3417-3666 GCA_964457715.1 uncultured Methanosarcinales archaeon
AAAAACAACATGGTTCTGCACTACAATATTTTATTGGTTCAAAAGCACACTCTGTCCACTTAAGAAATATTGCAATAAATAAAGGATACAAATTAAGTGAATATGGTTTGTTTACTCGTACTGGTAAATTAGTAGAAAGCAAAGATGAAAAAAAGATTTACAAAAAATTAGGATTACAATGGGTTCCTTACGAACTTCGTGAGAATAGAGGCGAAATTGAATCTGCTTTGGATAAAAAATTACCTAAAC
>CAYWFN010000112.1:0-3618 GCA_964457715.1 uncultured Methanosarcinales archaeon
AATATATGACAAAAGGAAGTGAAGAACCTAAAGACGAACAAGAAGTTGTTCTTGACAATTCTGGAAAACATTTATTAGAGAATCAAGTAGATGATGATGGTGTTCTAATGGATGTATTAAGCCAAGATGGAGATGATGATGATTCTAAAATAGAATTAAAAGAACAAGAACTAAGACAATATTGTGAAGTATTATGTAAAACAGTTGAACATCCTACAGAAATAAAACAATTCTTAGACCAAATTACAATGTATGGGAAAATTCCAATTTATCAAGACATTTATCACATGTACGCAATGAATATAATTAGATCTTGTGATTGGGACATGGTAAAGGAATTAGGTGATTTTTTATCAAAACAAGAACTAAATTTAGTTGGTTATCCTAAAGATACATTATCTCATGCATTATATACAGAATGGAAACACAGAACAAAAGATGATAATAATGCAATAGATGAAATAGAGATTATTGGTTATCTTCAATTCCAAAAACAAAATATGGAAAATAATAAACCAAAATATATCAGACCAGATCATATTGGAACTTTTGTCACAGATTATTTTTATAATAATTGGGAATCTGTATTTAATGGATTTGGTGAATTAGAAGAAGAATATATAACAGAGATCAAAGAATTATCTGGAGTACATGTAGAGGATTTTCATATAGGCACTCTTTGCGGAATTATTGCACATGGTAGTTTTGAATTAGCTGAAAACTTTTTTAGAGAACATGTACATGATGATGAAGATTCTAATTATGAAACAAATATAATTTGTGAAGTTGCAAAAAATTTAATTTATGAATCTAATGTAGATAACATAGCATACTTATTATTAAAAATAACAGATAAACAAAAAATCATGGGTAAATTTTTAACAGATCAAATAAAAGAAAATATATTCACAGACTTATTTAATTATGTTGCATGTGATCTAAGACATATAGATGCATTTGGTTGTCTTATGCATGATAAAATTGCTCCTTATATTGATCATGCTACAAAAAGAGAATATATTATCTCATCTGTTGAAAAAATACTTAAAAGTTGTGATGAAGTACCAGATTTAGCACAAGAAAAATATCAAACATTGTTTGAATTAAGTGAAAATGATAATACATTCAAGCTTATAGGAGAATTAAGGGGAGAAAATAAAGAATTAGACAAAATACTTGATTTTTATGATTTCAGAGAATCATTAAAAAAACAAAAATATAAAATTACTTTTATACCTTAAAACATAACATATATAAATAAGTAATTACAATAAAGACTATATATGGTAAAGATTGCTAAAAAAAGAGGGAGGAGTAATAAGAAAAGTTCTAGTAAAGTGGTTAAGAAAAAAAGTAAGAAAGTTTCTAAAACCATAATCACAAATATCAAAGATCATGTACCTATTAATTTTAAATCAACAAAAGATATTAAAGTAGATAAACAAATCATTAACCAAGTACTTGGTCAAGACGAAGCAGTTGAAGTAATAAAAAAAGCAGCAAAACAAAGAAGACATGTATTATTAATAGGAGAACCAGGAACTGGTAAGTCAATGCTTGGTGTTGGTTTAGCTGAACTTTTGCCTAAAGAAAAATTAATGGACATTCTATCATTTTATAATCCTAATGATGAGAACCAACCATTGATTAGAACAATGCCTGCTGGCAAAGCAAGATCATTAGTACAACAAGCAAGATTAAAATCTAGTGGAATGTTTAAGAATCAACACATAATAATGTTTGTATTAGTAATATTAGCAATGATTACACCATGGTGGGCTTTTAATCATTATTCTTCAGAATATGGAACAACTGTTGCTGCTATAATGTTTGTTGCATTTTTCTTAGGTGGATTAATGTTCTTAGTTGCATTTGTATTATTTATTAATCTTGGTAAGAAAATGGGTGGAAAACAACAAGTACCTAAAACAATTGTTGATAATTTTGGTAAGAAAAATGCTCCGTTTATGGATGCAACTGGTGCACATGCAGGTGCTTTATTAGGAGATGTATTACATGATCCTTTCCAAAGTGGAGGCTTAGGTACTCCAGCAAATGAAAGAGTTGTTGCAGGAATGATTCATAAAGCACATATGGGAGTTTTATTTGTAGATGAAATTGCTACATTGCATCCACACACACAACAAGAATTGTTAACAGCTTTACAAGAAGGCAAATATCCAATAACTGGTCAATCTGAAAGATCAGCAGGTGCAATGGTAAGAACAGAACCAGTACCTTGTAATTTTATTCTGGTTGCAGCTGGTAATGTTGAAACTATAAAAAAGATGCATCCAGCTTTGCGTTCTAGAATAAGAGGTTATGGTTATGAAGTTTATATGAATGTTACTATGAAAGATACACCAAATAACAGATTAAAGATTGCACAATTAGTTGCACAAGAAGTTTTAAAAGATAAAAAGATTCCTCATTTTTCAAAAAAAGGTGTGAATGTAATAATACAAGAAGCAAGAAAAATGGCTAATAGAAAAGGTCATTTAACTTTAAGATTAAGAGAATTAGGTGGTTTAGTAAGAGCTGCTGGTGATCTTGCAGTTGAACAAGGAGCTTTATTAGTTGAACCAAAACATATTACAAGAGCAAAGAAAGTTGCACGTACATTAGAAAAACAAATGGCTGATAGATATATTGAACATAGAAAAGATTATGAAGTAATTGTTACAGAAGGAAACAAAGTTGGAAGAGTTAATGGTTTAGCAGTGATTGGTGCAGAAGGTGCATTCTCAGGAATAATATTACCTATTGAATCAGAAGTTACACCAGGTGGAAAAGTTTCTGAAATAATTGCTACTGGTAAACTTGGGGATATTGCAAAAGAAGCAGTTAAAAATGTTGCTGCAATAATTAAAAAATATTTTGGTGAAGATATAAAAGAAACAAAAGATATACATGTACAATTCTTGCAAACATATGAAGGTGTTGAAGGTGATTCTGCTTCAATTGCTGTTGCAACTTCTGTTATATCTGCTCTGAAACATATTCCTGTACGCCAAGATACAGCAATGACTGGTTCATTGTCTGTTAGAGGAGAAGTATTACCTATTGGTGGCGCTTCAGCAAAAGTAGAAGCTGCAATAGATGCTGGTTTAAAACAAGTACTTGTACCTAAAGCAAATATGCAAGATATAGTTGTTGATAAAAATAGGTTAAATAAAATTAAGATTATACCTGTTTCTAATATTAAAGAAGTTCTAAAAGTTGTTCTTGTTTGGAAAGGAAAAGAGAAAATTTTAAAAAAGATCATGCGTAACTAGGTATTAATATGAAAAAGTCATGTTATTTTTTATCTTTATTACCAATTTTGTTATTTATCACTATTTTACTTAGTACATCATGTTTAGCTGTAGAGTATTATATTGATGAAGAAATTGAAGTGTTTGATAATGGTGATGCTGTTGTTAAAGGAGAAACTAATATTGAATTCTTTTCTGATCTTGAATTAGAAGGGGATAATGTTGAAGGGATTACAAGTGAATTGACATCTAAGTCTGGTAAAATTTGGTCTATTGATTATAAAACTGATTATATTGTTTCTAATTATATTATTAAAATTAGGCTTCCTAAAAATATTATGATGAGTAATATTCAACCAGAATC
>CAYWFN010000113.1:0-3588 GCA_964457715.1 uncultured Methanosarcinales archaeon
GTAATACAATCGATCCAGTTACTATTGGGCCAATTCCTAATGAAATGATACTACCAAATTTAGCTCCTAAGATAAGAGATATAAACTCAAATTGTTCTCTTATAACTTCACCAACTCCAAATAAAGGAATAGCACCCATAACAAAATAAAGTACTAAAACCATTAAAGTCCATTTTAATTTTTCTTTAAAAGAAAGTCTTTTTTGTTGTGGACCTTGAACTTCAGGAAGATTATTTAATAAAGGATCTAAGAATGACATTTATGTTTCCTCTTTTTCTTTTTTCATTTGTTTTGCTTTTTCAACTTTTTCTTCCTTTGCTTGTTCTTTTTCCTCTGTTTGCTGTTTTTGTTGATGTTTCTGCTTTTTTGGTAATATATTCACTTTTCCGCCAGCTTTTTCAACTTTTTCTTTTACTTTATTTGAACAAGTTTTAACACTTATTTCTAATTTTGATTTAATTATACCCTTACTTAATAATTTATCATACCCTAGTTTATTTAAATCAATAATATAAATATCATTCTTTTTTTCAATTTTATTATTCTTAATCCAATTTTCTAATTTTGATTGTATTGTTAGTATATTTATTATTTTTACATTTTTATTCTTTGATTTGATTCCATGCATTCCAAAATACTTTTCTTTCCAATAATTTGGTTTTTTTTGATCTCCTCTTTTACCAGTCCCAGCTTTACCACGGCCGCCTCTACTTCCAGCTCCTCTGTGTTTCTTCATACTTCCCCAGCCATGAGTTTTTGATCCACGCTGTCTGCTGTTTTTTTTTCTTTTGTTGAAAGTCATGCTTCATAAACCTCTTTTAATTCTTTTAATTCCTTACTGGAAGAGATAGTCCATCTTATATCTTTTTTATTAGTAATACTCTGATTATGTTCCCTATATTTTGTTATGGTATTTGGAGGTATGATTGTATGGGCACTATATACCCCATTTACGAATCTTGACTCTTTTAATATTTTTAAAAGTTTATCTTCTAATTCACTTAATTTATCCAATGAACTAACTAAAGTTGAAAATATAAGTCTAGGCTTATTTTTATATTCTGTTTGAGGTTTTATTACTAATTGATATTTAATATTACCTTGTCTAGTTTTTTTAAAGTAAACATCAAAAGACTTTTTATATCCTGTTTCTAATATCTTTAATTCAAATCTTTCAATTCTATGAATTAGTATATTTTTTTTCATATCACAACATCCTCTTAATCAAATCATTAATCTTATCACCACGATAACCTAAAACTCCACCTTTTTGATATGGATTCTTTATTCCTTTTCTTTCAAAACCCCCCTTTGGTGGACTTAATCTAAAATAAGGCTTTAGTTTTTTATTATCAACTTGTATAAATTTATTATATTTGATTTTGCCTCTTGTATCTTCTAATCTTCCTTTATATTCTTTCCCTCTTTTCTCTACTAATAATTTGTAAGTTTCATTATCAATTTCACCATAAGTAATATAATCTTTACATTTAATTATCATTCCTAATATGCTAGGATTTTTATCAAATACTACACAACAATTCTTTTTTAATAATTTTAACATTTTAAGAGTATTTTTTATTTCTTTTTTAATACCAACTAAACCTCTAATTAATATAACTGCGACCTTCTCATTACTTATTTCTTTCTTTATTTGTTTAATTTCTTTTTTCTCTTTCTTAACTTGTGTTTCTTTTACAGTTGCCATATTATTTACTTCCCTCAACAATCTTTAATTGTTTTATATGATGTTGCTTAATCATTATATTATTTAAATTCTTTAATGCCTCTATACATGCTTTAATAAGATTTATTTTTGTCTTAGTCATACCAGTTGTTTGTGACCATATATCTGTTATTCCTGCAGTTTTTAATATTTTAGCACATTCTTTTTCAATTTTAAGACCAGTTCCTTTTGGTGCAGGCATTAATGTCATAGTTACACTACCACATGTACCTGAAACTTTGAAAGGGATTGAATGATATTCATCACAAGTACATTGCCATGATCCACATCCTCTTCTTATCTTAAAAATATTTAATTTTGCTCTTCTAAATGATTTTTCTCTTGCAGGGACAGTATCTTTTGATTTTCCAAATCCAATACCAAGATAACCATTACTATTTCCTACAATACCAATTGTTGAAAATTTAGGTTCATTACCTTCTTTGGTCTTTTTTTGTGTTTGTCTAAATACCCTTCTTTGTCCACCACCAAATTTACATTTTGCCTGTCCTATTAATAATAAATCTGTTTGAAGATCTGGAATAAGAATATCAACAATTTCAGATTCTAAAACACTAATTCCATTGTTTAATATATAATCAATATCAGTGATTTCTCCTTTCTTTACTTGTTGACCTAATATTGTTTTTGGTTTCCATCCTTCTTTATTAAACTCCTCAATCTTTAATTTTCTTGCTTTAATTCCTTCTGCTTCTTCATTTATTTCTGCAATTTCCTCTTCTGAAAGCTCTGTTACTTTTTCAACTTCTATTGTTTCATCTATGTCCTCAATTATCTCTTCTTTTGGTTCTTCTGTTTCAATCTTTTTCTGCTTTTTAGTTTTCTTTTCCTGTTTCATTTTATTATCCATTTATTTTATTTTTTATTTCATCCAAATTTTTGAATATTTCATCAGGATTAATTCCTGATTTGATATAATTACAAAACTGATTATTATCTTTGTCTTTTTTGAATTTACTAAAATAATCTTTTATATGTTCTCCTTTAATTCTTTTGTCATCTGGTAATATCTTGTCTGAAAAAGCAATTTTAAATCCTGAGTCTATTACTCCTTTTAATGAAGCATATATTCTTGATCCTTTAGTTGAATTATATAACCCAATATCTAATATAGCTTCTCCTATTTCCTTCTTTTTTGCTTTCATGCCTAATAAATAACCTGTTAAATAACTAGAAGGGATATTTCCTGTATGATATTTCCATCCTAATTTCTTTATTTCTGATGAATGTGCACTTACTAATATTTTATCGCCTGTCTTTTCATATACTATTATCTGCAAATTAACATTATTTAATGATTTTCTTATTACTAATCTATATTTTTTAGATTTTAAAATACCTAAACGTTTTTTATAATTAGTTTTTCCTATTCTTTTTCTTTTGTATTGTAAAAATTTTATTTTTCTTTTCATAGTATCACAATATTACCTTTTATTTATTGTATTATTTCTTGATTATTAAGTCATGTTCATTAATATAAAGCTTGATATGTCTTTTGTTTCTGAAAAATCCTCCTTTTGCTTTAAGATAAAGCATCCTGTATGTTTTATTGTCAATCTTTTCTTTGTTTTTTAGTAATCTTATAAATTCACGCTGTGGCCTTATTTTATTTATCCACCTTCTTTTTTTCTTAATCCTTGCATTTATTGAAGATTTCTTTTTACCAGCACCTTTTTGCCTTCCCTTTTTTTTTTGTTCTCTTCTTTTTTTAGCTCTTAGTCTTGAAATTCCTTTTTTTTGTTTGACTTTGATTATTTTATCTTTTATTAGTCCACGAATATCTCCTTTAGTAATTGATTCTTTGATCTCTTCTGATTTAGTAAAATCTAATTTAACTCTTT
>CAYWFN010000114.1:0-3573 GCA_964457715.1 uncultured Methanosarcinales archaeon
GTTAGGAATTTCAACACAGAAATTTGCAGATTATTTATCAAAAAAAAATTTGGAACTCAATATTTTGATACCAATAAGTATTCAACATGTTTTTTATGTACTGATCGAAGAGCACCAGATCCAGATAGTTCATATTTGTATCTTAGTAAAATAATAATGCATGATTTTAATCATAATCATATGTTTGACATTTTATATGATTGGGCTTATCATATGTTTAGTAATTCTACCTTTGGTGTAAGATTTAGATTAGCTAAAGATGATTGAATAAAGATTATTTTTTTATCATTTATAAATAATCACCTCCTGGTACACTAAGGTGACTCTTTCACCCAAAAACTTAAATATTAGTTTATCTAAATAATAAAATATAAGAGCTTTTCAAATAGTAATCACACAAACAAACATAAAAATAATAAAAGCAACTTAGTGCGTTTGTAAAAAGTGAAAAAAACAAGACAAAAAACAACCAAAAGCTCTGAAACATAGAAAAACTGTGGGCATAGCCTTTTTCTCATGAGCATCCTAAGGTGGCTTTACCAGGCAAAAAGCCAGTTAAGATTCCTGAAAAGGTTGCAGCACCTAATGCTTTTCCAGTTTTTATCTTATCAACATGAATTTCTTCTGTAATCTTTTGTTCAGGAACTGTAACATTGTTGCTCAAAGACATAACTAAAGTACTTATACCAAATAATCCAGATAACATGGGAAACAGTGGTTGCTTTAAATTAGGAAAATTTAAAACAATCAAACCAAGTGAACCAGATAATAAAACAATAAATGCATTCAAAAGGATTTTTTGTATTTTTAAATCTTTGACAATCATAAAAACAACTACAAAAGCTAAAATATAACCAATATATGGACTTATAAATTCATAAAGAAAGGGTATAACAGGAATCAGAAAAGGAATTAATAATAAAGTAAATATTAGAGAACAAAGACTACCAATAACAGTTAATTTAACTGCTTCATAACCTCTACCTTCTAATAATAATTTATGACCAGGTAAAACACCTAAAGCAACTGATGGGTCTGGAGCTCCAAGAAATGTTGCAGGGATTGTATCTAAAAATGAATGTGTAATAGACATTGCAATAATAAACACAGCCAATGACATTGGAGATGTAAAACCAAGAAAATAACCAGAAAGATTAATTAAAATAAGAGAAATTAAATTTATATGGACACCAGGAGTAAGGCCTGTGATGATACCAAATATGCATCCTATGATTATTGCAAGTATGATTTGTATGAACATCCATGTTTTTTAGAATTATTTTATTTAAAGATTGTTGTGTTGCAATAATTATGTTTGTTATTCTTTTTCCAAAATCATGCCAACTTCTCTTTTATTTAAATATCTCCACCTACCTGGCTTCAATTTCCCTAGTTTAATATAACTAACTTGTACTCTTTTTAATCTCTTAACATGAAAACCTAACTTTTTAAATATCCTTTTAACAACTTTATTACGACCTTCATGTATTCTTACTTCAACAATGTTTTTTTTAAGGAGTCTATAAAAATCAACTTTAACAAAACCATCTTTTAATCTTATTCTTCTAGCTAAAGGTTCAAGATTACCTTTTCTTATATTACTTGTCAATGTTACATGATAAAGTTTAGATGTTTCATATCTAGGATGCATAACTAAATTAGCAAAATCACCATCATTTGTTAAAAGTAAAAGACCTTCTGCATCATAGTCAAGTCTTCCAACTGGGAAAACTCTAGAACTTAACTTTGACAAGAATTTCATAATAGTTGGTTTTTGTCCAGGATCATACAAAGTTGTTAAAACATGCCTTGGTTTATAAAATGCAAGATAGACTTTTTTATCAATCTTTAATTGTTTGCCATGAATCATAATTTTATCATTTTCTGAAGCTTTATCACCAAGAGTAATCTTTTTATTGTTAACTTTTACAAAACCTTGTTCAATTAATTTCTCAGCTTTACGCCTAGAACAATACCCTGCATTTGAGATTATTTTCTGAACTCTATATAACATAATTTAGAATAGGCTATTGTCTAATTATAAATGTTTGTATTGAATAAAAGAGATTATAATGTGTTAAATGTTAACATTTAAATAATAATTGATAATAAATATAATAAAAATGGCAAAAGTTACGCAAACAGGAGGTACATTTCTTGATAAATTAGTAGATACAATAATCCCTCCAAAAGTGGTTTCATATCTAAATACTAAAATATATGAAAATTCATTCATGATTTTTAATTATTGGTCATTTGTTCATTTTTTTTCAGGTGTAATATTTTATTTTTTCTTTCCAAAGATGGATATAAAAAAGAAATTTAAACTATGGATAATAATAAATGTAATTTATGAAATAATAGAGTTTTTATTAGCACTTGGTGGTCATCCATTATTTGTTGAAGAATTTGTTGATATAATCTGGGATATAATAATTTCTTCATCAGGATTTCTGACATTATGGGGAATTAAAGAATTAATAATTAAAGTAAAGAAGAAAACAAAAAAGAAATAGATAGTATTTATAGATTAGATATTTAATTTTATATTATATGCTTAAGAATTTAAAAAAATTTAAATAGTATCAAGATTATCTCTAATATATGAGCACAGAAAAAGAGAACGTTGCTGAACAGAAGTTTCAAAATTGGTTAGATAAACATAGTATTCCTTACTGGTATGTTCAACAAGATATTAATACTTTCTCACCAGCACTTAAGAAGTATATGACTAAAAGGCCAGACTTCTTAGTATTAATACCTAATTTTGGGTTTGTTATAATCGATGTGAAAGATAAAGAACCTGCAATTAAATATGAAAAGTTTTTTATTAATGCAAAAGAAGTAGAAAAATATATTAATCTGCAAAGGTTGTTTAATCTGCAATCATGGTATGTGATTTCAAGTGAAAAATATCATTATAGAACTTGGTTTTGGATCCCAATTGTAAATATTGTTAAAAGAGGATTTACATTTGAAACAAAAGAAAAGAAAGGGATATGTTATTCAATTCCAATTTCAGAGTTCATACAAGTTTCAGAAGATGATTCTTTAGAAAGAGTTTTTTCTAAACTTCTTAGTCTAGAATAAAATATTCTATAAACTAATTCTTAGTATTTTTTCTAAAAAATAGAAATCAAAGATTTTTAATGCTTTAAATTAAAATTTAAAAAAAGAGAAAAAACCATGCTAGACAAGATCGCACTTAAATGTATGAACTATTGGTAATTGCAGGCTGAATATTTCGCCGAAGCTTAATAATTACACCCCAATCCCATCAAACTCCTGTTTTAAGAGTATTCTACGATGTCTCTTTTCAAGGCAGGCTTCGTGCTTAGATGCATTCAGCACTTATCCCTTAGTGCGTAGCTGCTCAGCATACCTTATCAGATAACTGATAAACCAGAGGCACCGAGAGCCAGTTCCTCTCGTACTATGGCTCCCTTTCTTTCAGACATCGAACATCTCCAGTAGATAATAAACAAACTGTCTCACAACGTTCTGAACCCAGCTCACGTTCCCTTTTGATGGGTGAACACCCCCACCCTTGGACGCTTGTGCACGTCCAGGTTA
>CAYWFN010000115.1:0-3549 GCA_964457715.1 uncultured Methanosarcinales archaeon
AAAAACCAAAGGAATTAAAAGCTTTGCTCAAATCAGCAGTTCCAACTTTAATGCCTTTATTTTATGGCTTGCTTTATCTGAAAAATCAAAAACCTTCCACAAATCTTGGTTCTTTATTTGGCCAAGTTGAAAAGGCTTATGAAGTAGATATGAATTTATTCAGGGCTATAAGGGAGGAAAAAATTAAAGATGAGGAATTATCCTTAATTGTCAAAGATTTGATAATATTATTAGAAAAATTAATAAGGATAACAGATAAACTGGAGGTATAGGTGATTTTTATGGCAAAAAAATTAAGCACTGGTTTAATTGTTTTGATTTCTATAGGAGTAGTTTTACTATTAACGGTTTTTTGGTTTATTGGCTCTTATAATGGGCTTATCAGAGCAGATGCTGATGTTGATGAATCCTGGGCAAACGTTGAAACACAGTATCAAAGAAGAGCTGATTTAATTCCAAATTTAGTAGAAGTTGTAAAAAAATCAGCCTCATTCCAGCAGGAAACTTTTACTGAGGTAACTGCTCTAAGATCTCAATGGCAGTCAGCAAAAGCTGTTGGCAACAGGCCTGAGCAATTCCAGATAGGAGAGAGCATGGGAAGCGCTTTATCAAGATTATTGGTTACAGTAGAAAAATACCCGGATCTTGATTTAGATACGTTCAAAAATTTACAAGCACAATTAGAAGGCACAGAAAACAGAGTTTCAGTAGCAAGGACAAGATATAATGAGAAAGTAAAGCTTTATAATGTTAAGATAAAAAGAATTCCTACAGTTATAATCGCAAATATGTTTGGTTTTACTGAAGAGCCTTTCTTTGAATCCAAAGAAGGAACTGAAGATGTTCCTGTTGTGGACTTTGGATAAAATTTTTATTTTTTTAATTATTTTAACTGGTCGGTTCTTTTAAATTCTATGTTTAATTTTTTTAATAATTCAGTAATGCGCTGTTTTTCTTTGCTTAAACCTTTCCAGTCAAGCAATATAAAGTCTGTTTTTTCCTGGCTTTTTTCTGTGCCTTACTTGATCATAACTTCATCCAATGATTCCAAAGTATATTTAGGGCAGACATGCCCGACAGCTATGTCGGTTCTTTCCAATATTTTCATTATAATCTCTAAAAATCTATTTATCTAAAATTAGATAAAAAGAGTTTCAACTTAATTCTTTTGTTCTTTCAGAACACACTTGATTAGAAGAAATAAGAAAACCCTTTTCTAATAGGAAGTCTATGAAAATTAAGATTTTTAGAGGTTATATTAATGAAAATAGATAAAAATTTAAATCATAGAAACAGATTTGACCCCAATATGAAAATTAACATAGTTGATTTTGTTCCTAAGAAAATAGCTGGAAATAAAGTTTATATTAATGATCCTGGAAAAAGCATTCCTTTTGGAAGAAAAATAAAAAATTTTGATGGGGATATTGTAGACATAAAAATAAATGAAAAGAATAATGAAATAAATCCAGATTATCTTGTCCTTAAAACACTCTATAATGGAGATTTGGATTTCTATGGATTAGTAAAAAGGACTAAACTTAGTTATGATAACTTACGGTGGTATCTTAGTAGGAAAAAAGATTCTCTTATGAAAAGAGGCCTAATAATTGAAAAAGAGCGAAAACTTTGTTTATATAAAAATGCAAAAGGTGGTTGTGTTAAAATAGTATGGACAATAACTAGTCAAGGTAAGGAAGAATTATCAAATATAAAGAAGGAAGTTAGATTGCCTAAGAGGAAGGAACTGATTCTACTAACTTCAAATAATCAAATAATTTTATCAAGTTGGTGGTCATCTTGGCTAAAACCTAACGCTAATGAAATTTTCTACAGTAAAAAAGAAGAGAGATTTTTTTGGAGAATACCCGAAGGAGTAAAAGTAATCCAGTATCACAAAGGAAAAAACATCCTCTATACGAATATCTTGCCAAAGGAAGTAAATATCAATGATGAATTGTTTATAACTGCATTGGGTTTGTTAAAAGGAGAAATGAGAAAGAGGAAAGACGTACTTTCATTTTCAAATACAGAACCTTTTTTGTTGAACTATGTATTAAGATGTTTTGAATATTTTGACATTAAAAGAACATATTTTGATTTTCACATTCAGGTAAACACAAAAAATATTTTCAACCTAAATAAAAGCAAGCTTTTAGAATATTGGTCAAAAGCAATTTCAGTAGAAAAAAACAAAATTTCCAGAATATATGAATATAAAGAAACTGGGAGTAAAAGAGGGAATAAGGGCAGAATAGATTTCAAATATTATAATAGCATATTAAAGCTGGTTTTTGATAATATAATTGATTATTATATGGAGAAAGCTAAACAAAATAAAAAATATTCTATCTACTTTTTAAGAGGATTGTTGGCTTCTGAAGGATACGTAAGTCGTTCAAGAGTGGGTGTGTTAGGAAGGGTTGCTATAAGTTCATGTTCTCTTAATGATAAAAAACAAATTGTTAAGATGTTAAGAAAATTAGATATAACTTCTTCAATTTATAATAATTGCTTATCTATCACATCAAAAGAAAATTACGATAAGATTATAGATTATAATCTACTTAAGATATCCAAAGATAAGGGTAAATTCAAAAAATTATATGGCAATTTCAAATACAAAATATAGTTGATTTCAAAATTCTTTGAGCTCTTTCATACTGCAATCCCAATTTTTCTATTAAATCCACAACTTTCTGCTTGTATTGTTTTAAACCTTTCCAATCAAGAATTATTAAATCAACTTTCTCTGAAGTTCTATTTACAGCCTGCATTAGCATATGTTCATCAAGGTACTTAAGGTTATGCTTCGCACATATATGTCCTACAGCTATGTCTGTTCTTAACATGATTTTATTAGCCATTTGGCTATAATGACCTCCACCAAGAAGTACAGCAATTTTATGTTTTTGGATTGATTTATTTAAGATATTGATAACAACTTTAGCTATAATTTTACCTGCGTTTTTATCTTTCCATTGCTTTTCTGAGCTTCCAATTTCAATGAAGAAACAAGGCTTTTCAAGATATGGGCCGTGGTGTGTGCATTCCATTGTTACATTGAACTCGTCAAGATTGTTTTGTTTCTTAAGCTCAAGATAAGCCTGTTTCATTAATATTGGCATAGCAATGCAGATCTCTCTTTCTTGTCCGCCCATCTCAGCTCTGTTCCAGTTACCAGGAGCATGGACAGAAAAAGAAGCAGTTCCAGCCTCAGAGCGGTGAGTTGTAGAGAATATGAACCTGTCAGCTTCTATCTGTTTGTCAATATTCTCTGCATTTATGTGTCTTGTATTGATAGTATAAAGCTTTATGTCATCATTAAGCTGGTAGATATTGTTGTTATCAAATGTATTATCTGTTTTTTTGAAATTGAAATCATTTATTAGATGATTCTTAACATTATTCCCTGCAGGGCAGTTTTTCCAGATTATTATTGCTGTTTTCATGTTACTGAGGGATACTGGCAGGTAGTATAAAAAATTTACCAAAAAACCGCAAATTTTATAAATAAGTATATTTATAAGTAAGTAATTAAGTATAAAG
>CAYWFN010000116.1:0-3533 GCA_964457715.1 uncultured Methanosarcinales archaeon
CATCTGATGGAGAATTAAGTTATCATTGGGAATTCGATGTAGTTGAAGAAGTCCCTGAACCAGACGTTTCTATCTCGGTTGCAACTTTAAAAAATAATTATGTTACAGGTGAACATATTAAATTAACAGATCCTCCTGAAGAGAAAAAGACTAGTGAGGAAGATAAAATTACTGGAAATGCTATTAAATTTAAGGGAGCAACTGTTAATCAAAATTATGACTTTGAGAATCCTATTGTTGAAGAGAGAAAAATTCCTTTAGCTATAATTAATAAGGAGAATATAAATATAAAAACAAAAGGTGCTATTTCTGATTCTGTAGTTTTTGACGTTATTAATATTCCTGAATGGGGTAATACTGAAAAACCTGGAGAACCTAGCATTCCTTTTAAAACAATTAAATTATTAGTTCCATTAGGTGAGGAAGTTGAAGATGTTGAAATCACTTTTAGCAGAAAAAAAGATCTTCCAGGAGAGTACTATCTCTTACCTGGTCAAAAATCTTATCCTCTATTAAAAGATATTAAACCAGAATTTACTCCTCCAGATTCTAGAATTTACAATAATGATGAATATTACCCTTATGAAGTAAAATCAGATTATAGTGTTCAAGTGGATAAGGGTTATCAGATTTTAATATTAAATATATATCCTTTAAGTTATAATCCTGTTACTGGTGATGTATTTTATTATGAAAAAGCTAATGTAAATGTTTATACTAAAAAAACAGATAAAATTCCAGAAACTTTTAGGGGATTGGAAAAAGATAAAGAAAATTTACTTAATTTTACCGAGTTTGATAACAAAAACAACAACAGAGTAATCAATAGTTATGGTGATAAGGAAAGTAAAAATTATTATTGGATCTTTGTAATTCTTGCCGTAGTAATATTTTTAATTTTATTTAAAATTTATAATAAAAATATTTTTTTAGTTCTTATATTACTATCTTTTTCAGTTTTATTGATTAATAGCAATAATATCACGGGACATACTATTCTTGAGCCCAATGAATATGATTATGTTATCATCACAAATGATGAGTTTAAAAATTATAATGGGGAAAATAGTTTTTGGGATTTATTAAGTTGGAAAGAAGGACAAAGAGGGATTAAATCTACAATAGTTACTGTTGAATGGATTTATGACAATTATGAAGGAAGAGATGAACAAGAGAAAATAAGGAATTTTATCAGAGATGCTTATATGAATTGGGGAATTGATTATGTTTTACTTGGAGGAGATGCAGATGGTGCAGATGTTGGGGGAGAAAGTGGAGATAATATTGTTCCCATAAGAATAGCTTATGATTATTTGGATAAAGATAAATTGGGTGTTGCAACAGATCTTTATTATTCTACTTTGGATGGGAGCTGGGATGAAAATAGTAATGATATTTTTGGAGAGAAAGATGATGGTTTGGAAGGGGAAGATATTGATTTAATTGCTGAAGTTTATGTTGGAAGGGCCCCTGTAGATTCAATAGAAGAATTACAGAATTTTGTAAGAAAAACTCTCGAATATGAGCAAGCAAAATTAAGTGACGATCCTTATCTTAAAAATGTTTTAATGACAGGAGAATATATGGGTTGGAAGGGTGAAGTTGATTTTTCTAAAACAAGCAAAGAAGAGGTAAGATTAGGAACAGATAGATATGATCCTCATAATATTGGAATTCCTTTTACTTATAATTTTGATACATTATATGATGAAGATGAAGAATGGAGTACAGATCAATTAACAGAAAAAATAAACAATGAAGTTCATATAATTAACCATATGGGACATTCTGCACCTTGCTATACCGAAAAGATGGAAAATACAGATGTAGACGGATTAACAAATTCAAAAGGATATATCCACTATAATAATGGCTGTTATCCAGGTTCTGTAGATAATTGGCATTATGATGGAAAATATGTAGGTTGTGATTCTATAGGAGAACACATGGTTACTGGAAATAATGGTGCATTTGCATTTATTGGAATGACAAGGTATAGTAGGGGTATGTGGGAATCTACTAAGGGTCCTATACAGTTTTTTGATAGACAATTTTTTGATGCGATTTATGGTGAAAATATTCGTGAATTAGGCAGGGCTAATCAAGATTCCAAAGAAGATCTTATTGCTTATGTGGAAGAGGGAATGGGGGATAAAGATGATGTAAGGGACCAGTACTTGGGACTTATTTTACTTGGAGATCCTGAAGTTGAGATTTACATACCTCCTCAACCAGCACATGAAATTGCCGTTAAGGATATAATTATAGATGAATTCTATGAAATAAATGTGGATTCTATAATTAAAGCGAAAATACTCAATGTTGGCAAATCTAATGAAGAAAATATTAATGTTAATTTTTATATTGATAATAATTTGATAGAATCCCACATTATCCCTTTCATTCAAGAAGATAGTGAGATTATGGTAGATTTTAATTTTAAGTCAGATATAATAGGAAAACATAAAGTAAAAATAGAAGTATCTGGAGATGTTCCAAATGATAATTCGAATAATAATTTTTTAGAAAAAGAATTGATAATTGCATATAAGTTAAATATTACTTTTGTATCCACTCCGAATACTGGAAAGTGGGTAGGATGGAGATTTAGAGGGAGGGAAGGATATTCAGAAATAGAAGGATATAGCCTTGCACCCGATGAAACATCTATACAATCTTACGAAACATTTACAACATTTGAAGAATTGGATTTAATAGGTATTGTTCGGGAATCTAATGAAAAAACATTCTCTAAGGAAAAAATTGATACTTATTATTTTATTAAAAAAATTATTCCTTCATTTGAAAATAGTATTACTTTTGATATTGATGATGCTCACAAAATAGAAAGTAATGTTTATGATATTTTCAATTCAAGAGATATGGAAATATATGATAGTGTTAGTGAGATATATTCTAATCATTCAAATAAAGTGATGTTCCATTATAGAAATCACCTTCACGAAAAAAAATCTTATGATTTAGATGTTTATGTATATGCTGATACTAATTCTTTATTTGAGGATTATGATCTTGCAATTAGTTATCTTTCTAAAGATAAGGGAAAATTATATGAAGAATCTGAAAATTTATTAATGTTGGGCATAAATTTATCATACCCCTTCAATGATGTCCAGAATATCAAAGAAGAAGATATAGAAAAAATAAATATTGATTTAAAATTTCCATTTACAAAAGATTACATTTTGAAATTTTATTCAATTCCTTTCTCGGGACAAAGTTATTATGATATTGGAACAAGTGTTTATGCTGAGATATTTGAAAAAAAGCACCATATTAATTATTATTTTAATAAGGGTTGTATTTTGTGTCATAGTTATTTTTATTTAGCAGTAGAAAAAGAAATAGGACAAGCAGCATTACAAAGATGGTTATTTGATGGAATAAATGAACTAACAGATAATATTAATGTCTGGTATTTTCCTGGAAAAGAAGTTATTGATAATAATGTATTATCTCAAGATATTTCTTTTTTTGAAGAACCCGTTGTTTTAGATATTTCCACATTAGTT
>CAYWFN010000117.1:0-3524 GCA_964457715.1 uncultured Methanosarcinales archaeon
GTGCGAAACATCCAATATTGGGACAATAATATTTGAATTGAAGATAAAATGAACTTAATTGGCCGTATTAAAAGCAGGAAAGCTAATATCTCAGTTTTGGGTTTGGGTTATATGGGTTTACCTATAAGCTGTTTATTAGCAGATTCAGGTTTTAATGTTACTGGTTTTGACATAAACAAAGACTGGGTTGATGAGTTAAATGGGGGCAGTTGCCCTTTTCACGAAAGTGGGTTAGATGTTTTATTAAAAAATGTATTGCATCATAAAAAATTTATTGCGGCTAATGTGCTAAAAAAGGCTGACATATATATAATTGCTGTACCAACGCCCTTAAAGGGAAACAAAGCAGACTTGAGTTATTTGCTTGCTGCTATTAATAACTTATCTGAAGTGTTAGATGATGGAGCCCTGGTAATTGTAGAATCTACTATCCCTCCAGGGACCTGTAGAAATAAAGTAATGAAAATTCTGGATAAAAGCAAGAAAAGATATTTCTTAGTTCATTGCCCAGAGAGGGCTATACCAGGGAATACTTTATTTGAACTTGTTAATAACGATAGGATTACCGGGGGGCTAGATGATAACAGCGTTCTTTTGGGAAAATGTGTTTACGAATCATTTGTTAAGGGAAAAATATTTACTACAGATTTAGAAACTGCAGAAACAGCAAAGTTACTTGAAAATACCTTTAGGGATATTAATATCGCTATTGCAAATAATCTTTTCTTGATTCTGAAAAGAAATGGCATAGACCATATCAATGCTATAAGGCTGGCTAACTTGCATCCAAGAGTAAATATTTTGTCACCTGGTCCGGGAGTTGGTGGGCATTGTATCCCCGTTGATCCTTGGTTTTTAGTTCAGGATGATAATAGCCAGTTGTTTGATCTTATCAAAGAAAGCAGAAGAGTAAACAATGAAATGCCATTGTATGTGGTTAAAGAAATTGAAAAGAAGGTCAAAGGAATAAAAAATCCCATTGTAACTATTTTGGGCGTGGCTTATAAGAAAAATGTAGATGATACAAGGGAATCGCCTGCTTTAGTAATAATTGAAAAATGTATTGAGAATGGTTGGGATATTAAGGTCCATGATCCTGTTGTTAAAGAATTTAAATATCAATTATTAAATTTTGATGAAGCGGTAAAAGGCAGCGATTTGTTAGTAATAGTAACTCCTCACGATTTTTATAAGCGAAAAGATTTTTCGAAGAATAACTTACTAGATATCTTTGGATTTTTGAATTAGGAAGAGTTGCACACCAAAACCAAATTAATTAGACGCAGTATTAGGAAAGGCAAAGGTGGTCGGGTGAGGAGGATATTCTGTTATAGTTTTATAATTTATTCTATTCAACATTTTCTCTAAATCAATACTGGTTTTTTTTCCATTAACAACATGGTATGATGCAATTGCTAAGTTAGGCATATTTTTCTTAAGAGTATCTTTACACCCCTTAATACTCTCTATTTCAGCACCTTCAATATCCATTTTTATAAAATCTACTCTGTCTACTCCTAGCTTTTTTAATTCGCTGTCAAGAGTAACAACATTTATTTTTTGTGAGCCAAAATTTAAAGTTCTCTCTTTGCTCCATAAACCTTTATTTATAGCTATAACATTTTTTAACTTGTTTAATTCGATATTATTAAGCAGAAGTTTAAAACCATTAATGTCGGGCTCAAAGCAGATAACCTTACCTTTGCCCCCCACAAGTTTAGATGCGTAAATTGTGAAATCTCCTGGCGATGCTCCAGCATCTATTACTATGTCCTTCTTTTTTGGTTTATAATGACTTACATAAGCCTTTATGGTATTAGAACTAATCTTTTCAGGGCAAAAAAGGAATTTATAGAGTTTAATTTTCTTGCCCTCTTCTATTGTTATTTCTGAATAGCCTAATGGAATAGAATAGAGCAGTTTATAGAATAAATTCTTTATTTTCTGTTTGAATCTATTTTCTGGAATTAGTTTTGATATAAACTTATATATCTCCATTTCATTTTACAAAGAAATGAGGGGGTTTATATAATTTATTTTTTTCTATAGCTGGAATTGGAGGTTTATATACTAAATATGGAATAAGCCAGAATTACACAAACTTGCCTTAGTATCCTGGAGTAACATATTGAGCATAATAAGTGGATTGCTAAATCATTCGTTAATGTTAAAAGAACATTACTCGACAAAATCCTTCAGAACAGAAAGTTTTTTAAACAACAGGATTCTACTCAGGGAAATCGAAGATTTCAAAAAAATTGGAAATGTTCCATTCCCAATTGACCACGAAATTCGTGGAATTCTGAGCGTCAAAGACCACTAGAGGTGGAGTAGAGATTATATTTATAAAATAATGGGATATAAATTCGTGGCAGTAAGAATGTACAAAGTGAGAACCTATGATTTATAAAACAATTCTGATTATTTTAGAAATTCTATTTGTTCCAATATCCCTGATAGACAAAAAAAAGAGAATTACACCTAAACTGATTAAGTTACTGGCGCCAGTGCTTTTAAAGTGCAGAATAACTTATTCGATAATAATGTATCCTACATTAAAAAGAATTTACAATTTATATCTTACACGAATTGAAGAATTTCTTCGGATTGAGAAAGTTAAGGGGCGCCCAATATATGGGTATATTGATCCCTCTGATTATTGTAATTTAAAGTGTCCTCCATGCTACTCTGGGGGCAGGAGTCATAGAAGGGTAAACAGAAAAATGATGAATTATCAAGACTATAAACATATATTAGATAAAATAGATAAAAATAACTTATTTTTTATATTCCTATATATCTGGGGCGAACCTTTGCTTAATCCTGAAGTATTTAAGATGATTCATTATACAAAAGAAAAAAACATTGGTACAATCATCAGCACGAACTTTCAGGTTTTTAATGATGGGATGGCAGACGATATGGTAAAATCTGGGTTAGATAGGATAATTATCTCTATTGATGGAGCTAGTCAGGAATCATATGGAAAATATAGGATAGGTGGAAGTTGGGATAAAGTAATTAAAAACACAAAAACATTAGTGAGAAAAAAAAGAGAACTAAAAAGTGAATCGCCACTGATAGAATTCCAGTTCATTGTTATGAAACATAATGAAAATGAAACTGGCAAAATGAAGAAGTTAGTTAGAAAGCTTAATGTGGATGTACTTAGTTTCATAAAATTTTGTGAGATGAGTGTCAAAAAAGAAGAAATTGAGCACTTTTTACCTACGAATAAAAAATATATTGATGATCTATGGACAAATCCAGTCTTGAAAAGATGCGAGGTTTTGTGGAGAGAGGTTGCAGTAAATTCCAAAGGGCAAATATTAGCATGTTGTGCATGCTTTCCAACAGCCGATGATTCCTTTCCATTTGGGGATATTAAGAAGGGGGAATTTGATGATATTTGGAATAATAAGTATTTCGTCAATTCACGAAGGTTATTTAAAAGATTTTCTAAGAACAAGCAGAAGCACGCTTTAAACCCACCCTGTAGCAGATGTACTGGGATCTCGTGTCGG
>CAYWFN010000118.1:0-3514 GCA_964457715.1 uncultured Methanosarcinales archaeon
TAATAGCAGTACCAACAATAATTTCCCAATCAATATCATCTTTTCTTAATATTTCTTTTATATCTTCTATATCATTCTGTCTGTCTGTTACAGATTTTAATAAAATTAAATCTTCTTTTGAAAAAACAACTAGACTTAAAGTATTTTTATCTTGTATAAAATCAAACCTACCATAGAACCTTTGTTTCATTTCATCAATAATCTTAGTTTTAAATATGCTTCCTAAAAAAAGGTCAAACCTTTCATCACCTCTTGAAAACATTAAAGGTTTAGAATTAATCTTCAATTTCTCACTAGGATAAATACCCACAGGACTCATCTGTTTATAACCTAATGAAATAAGAGCATCAACAAACATATCAAAATTCTTTTTATCATCAAAAAACAGATCAATATCTTTTGTTGCAGTCTTATATCCATAATACATCATTGCTGTTCCACCAAATGCAAAACATGAAACATCTTTCTTAAGTTTTCCACTTACTAATTTTAATAAATCATTTTGATCATCTATATTTATCATTTTAACCTCCTAAGATCAACTAAATTAAATTTATAATTAGTTTTCCATTTCCTATTCAATTGTTCAATATTAACACACTTTTTATCCTTTTTACCAGATAACAAACTATTTTTCATATTTTTTGGCATCTTTCTTACCTTAACAACCAATCTAGCTGCTTCATAAAGCATGCATAACTTATTAGAGACCTTATATTTCTTAGCTTTTTCATGAATATAAGTCCATTTTTTAACATGATTAAATAAAGGCAACATAGCCACCAAGACTCTATTATCATTAATCTTTATTGCATCTATTATTGCATCTTCTATATGATATTTACCAATAACTTTGTGTTCAAACAAAGGATATACCTTTATCTTTGAATATTTATTGATAATATCAAAAACACCAATACCTTTTTTCTTGATTATTTTAGTTGCAATTGTATATATTCTAGGTTGTTTGCCTCCACCTTGTGTTAATACATATCCTTTTTTTCTTAGCCTTGAAACTAGATTAATTGCAGACTGCAAATTTATTGACAATTTTTTTGCAATAAATTCTATTGTCTGCCTTCCACTTATTTTATTTAAAGTAGATTCTTCCATAAGGAGTAGGCATATTAACTATTATTTAAATGTTTCGATTTTGAAATTATCCATCATAAAAATGGAAAAATAAGAAAATACACACAATATATGTAATAATTCATCTTTATTTTATTGATTTCTTGTCAATCTCTACTAATGGTGGTCAATGTACACAAAGAATATACAAAACCACCAAAATATTTATAAATAAAGAATACATAAAGTATATGTATTGAAAATTAAGAGAAAAAAGAGCAATTTAGATGAAAAAATATTGATTTCTCCTAAATTATTAACTTTGGCGTCTAAAATCGAGATACCTTTACACATTTTCTATAATAAATCCATAACACCAATGCAAGCAGTTGTATTGTTTCTTAAAAAACAAAATTTAACATACAGAGAAATCTCTTATTTAATCAACAGAGATGAAAGAAATATCTGGTCTATATATAACAAAGCAGTTAAAAAATTAAAAAAAGAAAAACAATTTATAGAGGAGAAACACAAACAAACAAAAATCAAACTTCCTTTACACATTTTCCACAACAAACAACTAACACCAGTAGAAGCTATAATTTCATTCTTAAAAGATTATCACAACTTAACTTACCACAAAATTTCACTTCTAATAAACAGAGATGAAAGAAATGTTTGGAAAATATATAATAACTCTTTGAAAAAATCAAATAAAACAAAAACAAAAGAAAACAAAAACAAGACTACAAGAATAGCAAAAGTAAAAGAAAAAATAGAAATTAATCCAAAACTATTAACTTTAATGTCTGCAATTGAAATACCAACACACATTTTCTACAACAAATCATTAACACCAATGCAAGCAATTGTTTTCTACTTAAAGAAACAAGACCTAACTTACAGACAAATTTCTTATTTAATAAACAGAAACGAAAGAAATATTTGGACTATTTACAATCAAGCGAAGAAAAAATTAAACAAAAACAAAATCACAAAAATCAATGCAAATAATAACAAATTAACAAAAGAAAAATTCTTTACAAAAATCAAACTTCCTTTACACATCTTCCATAATAAAACACTAACTCCAATGGAAGCTGTGATTTCATTCTTAAAAGATTATCATAATCTAACTTATCACGAAATTTCAATCATGATCAACAGAGATGAGAGAAATATTTGGACTATTTACAACAATGCTAAGAAAAAATCAAATCTGAAAACTATGAATCAAAACATTGGTGAAAAGAAAAAGAGGACAAAATACAGATGAAAAAGTTTAATATAATCTGGATAATTGCATTGATTTTGTTAGTCCTTCCTATTTTCACAACTGCATTCACAGGAGAATCACCTAATTATAATTTAAACAGATCATCATTTGGGTACATAGGACACAATGCAACATCACCAAATTATGCATCACACACACATGGAAACACTTTAGCAACAGGAAATGCAACTTCACCATCTTACTCAAATGAAATAGGATATATTCACACATTATTACAAACAGTTGCTACAGCTGCAAACTCCCCAGTTATACAATTCATATACTCATTACCAAGAAATATTGATTATAATGATACATTTATATTAAGAGCAAATGTAACAGATGCTGATAATGACTTATTAAGTGTGAATTTTAGTTTAAAAGATCCAGCAGACTCATACACATATCAAAATATAAATGGTACATCAGCAGGAACTTATTTATGGAACTCTAGTTCAACAACAACAGCAAATCAATATGGAATATGGACTGCTTATGTTAATGCAACTGACGCAGAAGGAAATGAAGCTTACACAAGTGCAACAATCAAAGTAGGTTTAGCAACAAAAATAGTATATGAAAGAGAAGAAAACACATCATTATTCTCATTATGGATCACAGATTCACTTGCAAACTTTAATCTTTCATTAATAGCACCAGATACAATAAACACATTCACATTCTTAGTAAATAAAACAATAGGGTCATTATATGCAGAATCACAAGTTGATTTAGAAGTTAAATTAGATGCAACAGAACCAACAATATCAATAATCTATCCACAAAACTATGCTAATTTATCAGAAGGAACTAAATGGACATGGTTAAATATTTCAACAAATGAAAATGCAACTTGCCAATATAATGCATCAGGAGATTTCACATTCGATATAGATGGTACAACATTTACTTCACCAAACAATACACTTCATTATTTCAATTATTCAGATTCAACAGGATTAACAGATGGAACAACTTACACATTATATTATAAATGTAATGACACATCAGGAAATGTAAATTCAGGATCAACAACACATATTTTTAATATTAGTGGAGATGTAGTAGCAGGAAACACAGCACCACCAGCACCATTATTATCAGATCCATTGTCAGGAAACACAACTACAGTCAGAACACTAAGATTATTATGGAACAATGCAACAG
>CAYWFN010000119.1:0-3512 GCA_964457715.1 uncultured Methanosarcinales archaeon
GCTGTACTTGATGTTGAAGTTACATTATAAGCATCTAAATCTAATGTTGGTGCACTTGCTGTATAATATGCAACCATCCTTTCATTAGGTGCATCACCTGATCCTGCTTCATTGTCATTAAAACTAAAGCTTGTTGTTCCTGTTGAATTCAGAGTTGTTAAATACCAGAATTTAATATATTCTTCTATATTACTTGAACTTACTAAAACAGTATCTGCGTCTTGTGCAGATGTACTTGTGTCTAATATTAATTCAAATATTCCACTATCTGCAGTAGTTTCTGTTGCTTGTATAAATCTTGTTGTTGAATTTGTAGTAGTGTTTACCATTATATCTATAGTATCTTGTGCTGTAACATCTGTATTATTAGCCATATCTGTAACAGTAATATTTATTCCTACAGTATTTGCTGGTATAAATGCTGTTGCAGTTGCATTTATAGTTAAAGGTGTTGCATCACTTGCTAATCTTATTTTTCCAGTTGAAATTATATTTCCAGTACTTGCATCTGTGTAATTTGCCATAACCCAGCCTGCAGTTGAAACATTAATGTGATAATCTCCAGTAAGACAACCAGTAGCACTCATGTTACTTTGGTTTAAAACTATAGATCTACCAACCTCAGATGTCTTATCAACAGTAACATTAAATACTCCATTTGTTGAATCTGTTCTATTTAAAGTAATATATATTCCTGTATGATTCATATTACTTGAAAAACTAACACCAGTAATATTAGTTTGAGTTTTATTATCCTTGTCTGTTACAGTAATTACTACAACATCATTATTAATATGATACCTAGAAGCATCTATTGATATAGTTCCTGTAGATTGTACATTAAATGTAGAACTTACATTAACTGCTGGATTTGCACCTGCTGCATTTCTATTATCATCATACATAACTTGTACTGTACTTCCTGCTGCTACTAATAATTTGTTTGTTGCTTCAGCTGAACTTGTTGATAATTGTAATGGCATTCTAGTTCTACTACTACAACTTATAACTGTGTCATTTGCAAATATTCCAGTATCTGCTCCTGTTTCATTTATACCAATTGTTATTCCATCTGTATCTGATGTAGAATTAACAACAACAGTTACACATTGTATTGTTGCATTATTTGTGTTTCTACCTGCATCTGAAATATTAAAATATACATAATCTGTAGCATTGAATGTTGATGAAGAAGCTCCAGCTCCATTAGTAATTGTAGTAGTTCCAGTTTCTTCCATCCAAGAAGTTAATTGATAATCTGCTGTAGGGAATTGATCAGAATAATTAACATAAATCTTATCATTTGCTGTTGCATTTATTCCTATATGTGTATCATTTGAAAAACAACTGTGTGTTGTATTACCTGCAAATGTAAATGTTAATGCTTTCTTAGATGATGTTGTTGTATCTGTTCTTCCTACAGGAATTCCAAATACTGCTGAATCTGTTTCAGTTGTATCCCCAGCTTCATTTGATTCATTTAAGAAAAATGTTGCAAATCCACCACCTGTTTCTGAACTGTCTGCAACAGCAATACATCTTGTTGATGAAATTATTACTGATGCTTGTTCTACAGTACTATCAGTGTTTATATCACTATCATTTACTTTGAATAAGAAACTAAAACCAGTTCCTATAGCACTTCCTGAATAATTAAATGATAATACTCCTGTATCAAAAATATCTATTTGTATAGGACCTATTGTATTAGCATTACCTATATATTCTCCACTAAAATTAGAAGAATCATTATATGTTACATTAATAAAACCACCTTCTTGTGATGCAACATGTAATGTTGAAGTATCTGCCCAAGTTTCTGAAGTAATACCTGTATTTGCATATATTGTTGCATTAAAATCTAAAGCAGAACTGTCAGCTACAGACTCATTTAATCCAACAGTTACTGTATCTATTAATTCCCAATTAACAGTATAACTGTATAATGTTGCAAAACCAATATTAGATTGTACTGTTTCATAATCTGTATTTGTTCCATTATCATATATTTGTACTAAAGTTGATGCTGTACTATTTGGATTTATATTATTTCCTGGATCAGAAATTTCTCCTAATGTATCCATCCAAATCTTATCACTTGCATCAACTGTACTTCCATCAAAATCAACATCTGCAATATAAGTTAAATTCAGATTATCACCTGATACTACTTTTAATTTATTCTGACTATCACTTGAAATTGAATTCAGATTAAAAGGATAATCTGCTGGATCTTCACTATAATGAGCACATGGTGTTTGAACATTAAATATTCCTGTACTAACTCCTGATTCATTTAAACACATTTGAATATTTGCTCCAGATGATGTAGTTACATTAATTGTAACATTATCAATAACACTAGGATTTAAATCTCTTCCAGAATCATTTACCCCCATATTAAAATAATTCCAAATAACACTTCCAGTATCATCATCATCTGTATAAGTACTATTATAATAACCAACACCAGTTCCACTATTAAACCAATATGCTACACCTGTTTGTTGCATAATGATAGTATCACTGACAACTGAACCAGGATTAGAAAAATTGAAATAAACTGTGATTGTTTCAATCTTATGAGCATTATCTGATACTTTTATACTATAATTAGCATCACCACTAGTTCCATTATATGAACCAGATGTTGAAAGATTTATATGATTTGTAAAAGCATGATAAACAGATAAAGTCTCATCAACACTTTTATTCATAATTGTTCTAAAAATTCCTTCCCCAGCATTTGTTACATTTAAAATTACTGTAATTCCAGTACCATCACTAGTTGAATTTATTAGAACAGTAACATTATCTGCGCAAGAACTACAAGTTACATTCATCCTAAAAGATGCTCCATAGTTAATAGGACTATTTCTTAATTTTTCAGCACCAGCAAAATCAGTAATAATGATGCTATCAACAGCAACAGCCAAAACAGAAAAAGCAAATATTAGCATTATACTAAGAACTAACAATATATCTTTATTTTTCATCATTTTTAAATCCACCTCATTTTTTGTTCCATTTGGAATTTTATGTTTTTTTAATTAAATTGAGCTATTTTAAGCTCTCTTTAAACTATATTTTTCTTTTTTGTTATTCTTTCAAACAAATAATGTTTAAATTTTACCCCTCAAACCCGAAATCTATGATTTGAGATTATTTTATGCTTTTAACCAACATATACAATATATTAGTTTAAAACAATATCAATGAAGATTAGTATTTAAAGCTTTCGCTTTTGACCTTGTTTTTTTGAATAAATGTTTGTTTATGTTGTTTTTCATATAATAAGTTTATTATGTTTTTTTTATGGAAAAATGAGCCCAATTCAGTCTCATTTTAGTCTCAATCAGTCTCAGATTGAACTAAATTAGTCTTAATTTTGTCTCAAATTAGGATTTATTTTAGTCTCAATAAGTCTATTTTAGTCTGATACTTGTCTGAGACTTAATCATCACGATCTTTATATCATTGATCTCAATTATGTCAACAAAGTTTCTTTTTTT
>CAYWFN010000120.1:0-3501 GCA_964457715.1 uncultured Methanosarcinales archaeon
CATAATAGCTTATCCACATATTGTTTTCAAGTTAATATGATATAATGAAATTAAGCAAAATCTATCAAAGCTGGAGGGTTAATCACTAAATAATATATGGAAATAATTGACCTGATAGAGAAACAACTTAATCAATTCCCTACAACCAAGATTAAAAATGGTTTTAAAATTGATTTCATTGGTAAAAAGCTTACGCCCCTTTCTTTTAAAATAAGAATAGATAAATTAATCTTTCCTCTGCGCGAAGGAGAATTTATTAAAGATATTCATAAATTGCCTATTAATAAAGAATATTCTTTGTCATATCCAGGCACAGCCTCCACAAAAACAATGGTTTTATTTAAACCTAATAATAATGGAGGTGTTTTTATTGGCGGAGAACCAACATTCCAATTTGCTAAAATTAAAATTAAAAGATTACATGGAAATAAAATGTTAATTACTTATAATTCTCCTGAACATAAACTATATTTCATAAATTTTAATAATGGCTGGAGATTAGCAGCTGATCAATATAAGAAATTATTAGGATTAGAAGAAGACAAAAAAATCAAAAGAAAACCAAAATATTTCTTGCAAATTGGAGTAAAAGATACAAATAAAAACTGTGATATAAAACATTTTAGCGAATTAAAACCATTAATTGATTATTTTCATAAAGAATTAGGATCAAATCATATTATTCATTTCTTTGGCACAACCAAATATGGTTATGATAGAATGGCGCCTGATTTTACCATAGATCCGGAATTAGGCGGCAAAAAAGCCTTTGCTGAACTTATTAAATATATCAAACAAAAAGGGTTTTTAACTAGCCATCATTATAATCCTCGAATTGCTGATAGCGACTGGATAAAAAAATTTCCTGAATATAAAAAAGCAGCAATAATTAAAAAAGGCAAAATACCTGTAATTGAAGAATACAAAGGCCAAAATCATTATTTTATGAATCCTAATAATAAAAAATGGTATAATCGTTGCATGGAAACGGTAAAATACTTAAAAAGCATTGGCTTTGACTATATCCAACTTGACCAATTCACTTATCAACGCAATTTTTACAATTCAAAGAAGCCAATTCAATTAGGTTATAAAAAAATGATTGAAGATTTCTACAAACTAAATATTAACTTCTGGCTTGAAGGTCTTTCTGATATTCATACAATAAAAGAAGGGAATTTTTATCAAATATTAACTCGTGATATTCCTCAGGTTTGGGAAGATAATGAAAATAGAAGAGGCTATCCTTATGGTGTCTCATACCCATCTTTTTTTATGTATTTATTCCCAAACATAGAAGTTTCTTTTCAATTAATTACAGAAAAAAATAATTTAGCTAATTTTGAACGTCGTCTTAATTTAGCTAAAAAGATTAATACTTCAATTTATGACCTGCAAATGACTTTTTATAATGAAAAATATATGAAAACTTTGAATAAGTTAATTGAAAAAATTAAAAAGCATGACTCGTAAAAAAAAGGTTGGTATACTTCATTACCGCATAGGTTTAACTGATGGAGTTTCTTTAGAAATTTCAAAAAGAAAAAAAGTATTTGAAAAAATAGGCTACCAAGTTAAATTAATTTCTGGCGCCAAGCAAATTGGCGCTGATTTTATAATCCCAGAACTTGAATTTGATCGCCCAGATATTTTAAGAATAAAAGAAAATGCTTTTTTTAAATTCAAAGATTACAAAACTCCTAATGAACTCATAAATGATATTTATCGCATTGGAAACATTATTGAAGAAAAATTTATGAAAATCTACAAAAAAGAAAAATTTGATTATTTAATTTTGCACAATATTTTTACTCATGGCCGCCATATTTCTGTTGCTCGAAGTTTTTATAACATTACTCAAAAAACACCAATTAAAATGATAGCTTTTAACCATGATTTTTACAGCACCTATCTTGGTATGTATACTCCGCAAATAAAAGAAGTGAAAAAATATTTGAATAAATACGTGCCTCCAAAATTAAAAAGCTTAAAACATGTAGTAATTAGCAGTCCGCGCCAAAAACTGCTTAAAAAACTTATCAATCGCAAAGCTATGATATTCCCGGATACATTTGAATTTAACCAACCACTCTGGAAAAAAGATAAATTTAATAAAGATCTGCTAAAAAATTTTGATATAAAGGAAAACGATTTAATAATTCTTCAAGCAACACGCATTGTTGAACGAAAAGCAATTGAACTTATTGTTGATTTAATCAAAGAACTCAACAAACAAAAAAAAGAATTGATTGGTAAAAAACTATATAATGGAAAAATTCTAGATAAAAATTCAAAGATTATTTTAGTTTTAGCTCAATTTGCAGAAAAATCTTCTTTTAAATATTTTAATAAACTTAAAGCTAAAATGAAAAAAGATAAAGTTGAATTTAAATTTATTGGCGATCAAATTGAACATCACCGGACAAAAAGAAAAGGCAAAAAAATATATTCACTTTGGGATGCATATGTTTATGCTGATCTGGTTAGTTATCCTAGTGTTGTAGAGGGTTGGGGTAATCAATTTATTGAAGCCGTATTTGCTAAAAAACCAATTGTAGTATTTGAATATCCAGTATTTAAAGCTGATATAAAACCAGAAGGATATAAAATAATTTCATTAGGTTCAACTTTTAAGAAAAATAAACAAGGTTTTGTAGCTATTCCTAGAACTAAAATAATTAAAACAACTAACGATTTAATTAAAACTCTAATAGATAAAAATACTTCAAAATTATTAAATAAAAACTGGCAGATAGGTAAAAAATATCATGGAGAAACAGCTCTAAAAAAACTTTTAATTAAAATGATGAAATTATAAAAAAATAAATATGAGTAAACTTATTTTAATTACTGGTCTTTCCTGTACTGGAAAGACTACAATCGGTGAAAAAATTTCCAAAAAATTTAACTTCCCACTTATTTCAAGAGATAATATTAAAGAATCTTTATTTGATTCACTAGGATACAAAGATCGTAAATGGTCAAAAAAATTAGGAAGCGCCAGTTATGATTTACTTTTTGATTTTATAGAAAAATTATTATCTACTAAATATACATTAATTGTAGAAACTAATTTCAATCCAAAACTTCATAATAAAAAACTTAAAAAATTAAAAAAGAAATATAATACTTACATTATTCAACTTTATTGTTATGCTGATGACAAAGTTATTTTAGACAGATTCAGAAAACGATGGAAATCCGGCAAAAGACATCCTGGTCACGTTGATCATATTAGCATTAAAGAACTTGGGCAAGGTTTAGCCAAAAAAGAATATCGATTAATAAATGTTGGTGATAAAATAATAAAAGTAAATACTAATAATTTTAAAAAAATTAATTATAAAAACTTATTTAAAGAAATTAAGTCTAAAATTCAAATAAATTAGATTAATAATTATTTAAAAAAGCCCTGAAAAGGGCTTTTTATAATAATAGAAAAGTAGATTTATAACCGCGGAAATAATGTCCCGCCTTTTTTATTTTCCTCAATTTGCTTTA
>CAYWFN010000121.1:0-3462 GCA_964457715.1 uncultured Methanosarcinales archaeon
ATTTTCTCTTGTTCTAATGATGCTAATTTTTGTAATTTCATATCTAGGATTGCTTTTGCTTGTATTTCAGTTAATGAATAATCTTTTACTAACACAGCTGTAGCAGTTTTTACATCTTTACTTTTCTTTATCTTTTGAACAATATTATCAATATCATTTAAAGCAATAATCAATCCTTCTAATACATGTGCTCTTAATTCTGCTTTTTTTAAGTCATAAGCTGTTCTTCTTGTAATCACTTCTTTTCTATGACTTATGAATAATATTATTGTTTGTTTTATATTCAACGTCTTAGGTTCATTATTAACAAGAGCTAAAGTATTAATCCCAAATGTGGTCTGCATTCTTGTTTTTTTATATAATTGATTAAGAACAACATCTGAATTTGCATCTTTTTTAAGAACAACAACAATCCTCATTCCTTGTTTATCTGATTCATCTCTTATATCTCTTATCCCTATTATTTTTTTATTCTTTACATTGTCAGCAATTTCTTCTATTAAACTTGATTTATTTAATTGATAAGGAATTTCTTTTATTATTATTTTTTTTCTATCTTTTTGTTCTTCAATATTTGTTTTTGCCCTTATTGTAATCTTTCCTCTTCCAGTTAAATAAGCATTTTCAATTCCAATTCTACCAATTATTGTTCCTCCTGTTGGAAAATCAGGGCCTTTTATAAAATTCATAATTTCTTTTATATCACAACTAGGATTATCAATAACAAAACTAATTGCACTACAAACTTCACTCAAATTGTGTGGTGGAATATTTGTTGCCATTCCAACTGCAATTCCAGAAGATCCATTCAACAACAAATTAGGTATTTTACTTGGTAAAACTAAAGGTTCTTTTAAACTTCCATCAAAATTAGGTTGAAAATCAACAGTTTCTTTTTCAATATCTGTTAATAATTCAGTTGATATTTTTGAAAGTTTTGCTTCAGTATATCTCATAGCAGCTGCTGAATCACCATCAACAGAACCAAAATTACCTTGGCCTTTTATCAAAGGATATCTTAATGACCATGGTTGAGCCATTCTTACCATTGAATCATAAACTGCTGTATCACCATGTGGATGATATTTACCAAGAACTTCTCCAACAATTCTAGCACTTTTCTTAGATGGTTTATTTGGTAACATTCCCATCTCATGCATTGCAAAAAGAATTCTTCTATGAACTGGTTTTAATCCATCTCTTACATCTGGCAATGCCCTACTAACAATAACAGACATTGCATAACTTAAATAAGATTCTTTCATTTCTTCTTCAATCACTCTATAAATTATTCTTTCCTTTGGTTCATTTTCTTCATTATCTTGATTTTCATTATTTTTAATTTTCTTTTTTTCATTAGAATTCACTTTATCTAATTCTTTGTCTTCAACATCCTGATTAGGTTTTTTATTATTCATTACTTCTCATCTCTATTAAGAATAACTTTCTACATACCTAGAAAAATTTCTTTCTTTATAAGTGTTGTGTTTGTATTCAAGCAATACAAGCTCTCTAAACCTCTAATTTAAGCATTTAAACAAATTAGAATGACCCTAGATTTAGATTTTAAGACCAAAAATTAGTCAAAAATTCACACTTTTTTAATAATCCTTCCCAATACCTTAAATGATCTTCCACAATACACACATCTCTTTGATTTGCCTGTTAAAGACATGTCTCTGGATTGATATTTCATATCATTTTTACATTTTGGGCACTTAAGGAGTAGTGTTTTCATTTTAGGTTTTCCTCTTTTTTTCTGTTCTCTTTGTTTGCTTTTTTAATCCTTTTATTAATTCAGATGCAAGTTCTTTCCATAATGGTCCTGATGCAGCCATTGACCTACTTAATTCATCATTGCTAGGAAATGCAGATTCAACCCCTCCATTTCTAATTACCATTCCAGATGGAATAGGGGTTCTTATTCTAAAATATTTTTTATCATATTTTTCTATATATACTTCTTGATAATGTTGGTGAAAGTTTTCAAAATCATACATTTTTTTCACCTTCTTTTTGTTTATTTATTTTGTCAGAAATCTTAAATTTCGGATCATGCTCAGAAGCTTTCGCTTCTGACACTTCATCACCTTGTTCTTCATCTTTCACTTCTTGTTGTTTTTCTTCTACCATTTCCATATCTTCACCATCATCTAAATTAATATCCCCTAAATCAATTTTGTCTTGTTCCTCTTTTTCTTTTTTTCTTATTTCTTCATATTTTTTTATTTTTTCTTTTCTCTCAACTAATGTTTGTTCTTGTTTATCTATATCTTTTTTTATTTTGTCCAGTTTCTTTTTAACTTTGTCAGGAATCAATTCTCCAAATTTCTCATTAGCTTTTTTTTGATCATGTGGTAAATCAAAATATGTAAAGAATTTATCAGTTAATTTTATTTTATTAGTTCTTCCAAACTTAGTTCTAGATATGAATCCTGATTCTTCAAGTTCTTTTAGATGATCATATGCTTTATTAGTACGAATTTTTATAACATCACTTTGTAATATAGGATATTTCCAAGCGATTACTGCTAATGTTTCCATCATTGTCTTACTTAATTCAGTATCAGCAACAATACCTTGAACTAAAGGCATAAACTTTTCTCTAACAGTAAGTTTCCAAGAATTACCATCTTCCATTAACATAAGAGATGAATCTTCTTTTTCATATTTTTCTTGTAATTGATAAAGCATACTTTTCAAATCATCTATATTTGTAACATTTGTTAAATTAGACAATTCATTAATCTCTATTTTCTTACCTATAGAAAATAATACAGCTTCAACTTTTTTAATATTTTCTTCCATTTTCTTAACTAAAATTGATAAAAGTATTTGTCTCCAATCTTCTTAATCTTTTTCTCGTTTATTAAACTTTCTAAATATTTAGCCATGTCTTCTTCTTTTAAACCAGTAAACCTGCAAATATCTTTCAAGGTCATTCCTTTATCTTTTAATAGAATAAATAACATATTTTTAATCATTAAACTAAAATTAGTTATTAAAACTTCATTTTTTTGTGAAAGAGTTTTTGCTAAGAAATCAGCTCTATGCAATTTTGATTGAAAATCATTAAACAGATTAGTCATTTTATTAGCATCAGCTAATATTTTGTTTGGTTCTAATATTTCTATTGAAGCAGGCATATAATTAAAACAAAAAAAACTTAGTTCTTCAAAACCTTTTATTAACATCTCAAGTTCAACAAAAGTTGAAAACATATCACTCTTTTCTATAGGTTTAATTTCATTCATAAATTTCTTAACTATGACATTCTTAGTGTCATTATTTATTTTTTTAACATATCCTTCAATTGTTTCTTTTACATGTTCTTTTGGTTTACCAATTATCTCTAATACAATCCTTGTATGAATATATCCTTTTTCTATATGCTCTTTTATATCTACCATTTTATATGAGTAGGTGAGCAGTTATTTTAAATAGTTTTTGGTTAATATTTAT
>CAYWFN010000122.1:0-3457 GCA_964457715.1 uncultured Methanosarcinales archaeon
GGTCTGCCAGTTATTTTTTTTATCATTCTTCAAGTTCCTCCTTTAACATATATTTTGGTTTTAAATCAAAAGTTGGATCTCCTAAAAGCATTGTCATATATCTATGAGATTTATATTCATAATTTTTTGTGAGAGCCTGACCAAGATCTAACCCATGATAATAAATATCATTTATTGCTTTTTTATACATTCTGTTTCCACTAAAAGCAACACTTGCTGCACCATAATGTCCTATTCCTCCTTTTCTTATGACAATATTACAAAAAGAATTAGGTTTATATGATTCGCAAGTAGAGCATGCATCATTAAAAACAATTGAATTTGTTAAATAAGGTAACTGTGATGAAGATATGCCTGCACCACTACTACTACCATGATCTGAATAACTAATAAAGTCCTTTTCAACCCACATTGAGGGTTCACCCTGATAACAATCTTCATCTTCATGTGCATCTAAAAATGTATTATATCCTGCATCTGAAAATTTAGTGTTCATCTCTTGTGCATCGTCAATATCTTGAATCATTCCATTTGTTTTTGCAGCCATGAATTCAAAATTATCTGTTTTTGGTATTTTATCATAAAACAAATCCCTTGCTAAATAACTAGAAACATCTGATAAAGTCATTCCTTGGATCCTGCCAACTGATAAATCAGGATATCTATCTTGCAGATTAATATCAGCATATTGTGTATAATCAAGAGATCTGCAAATATGGTAGGACCCAAAACCAGGATATGTCCACATATGTTCTTTATAAGGAATTGAATTAGGAGAACCAAATATTGTTAAATATCCATAAATATTAAATTCATTTTCTTTATCAAAGAGATAATATAACTTATCTCCTAGTAAAACAGGTTTTTCAATAATTTCATCACTGCTTATTTTTTGTGTTTCACTAGTATCAACATCATAAGAATAAATACCAACACTTACACAATTTTGATTTCTACAATATAGATCACAATCATTATCTGTTTTACAAGGTGCATTTGTATTTGAACATGTTCCAGGGCAATCCCTATATGTACTACAAGACACACCAGAAAGATCGCATATTTTTTCTTTCTCATTATACCAAATTATTTTATCTTGTGAAACACTAAACCTTGCAACATTATCTAATATGACTTGTGATTGTTTTGTTACAACATCATAAGAATAAACTTGTGGTCCTGACTTGTGTGTTTGGAAATATACTTTATTATTTAAGATTGCAGGGTAATTAGAATTATCTGAAATAAATTCTTTGCTATTTTCTAATAAATTATATATATAAAGTCCTGATTGTTTATTTTCTGCTTTTTTATAATGTGATTGAAAGATTAATTTATTATTATCTAAACCAAGATCATTAAAATGTTCTCCAGTGTCTACTTTTGTTGTTTGACCTGAACCAAGATCATAAATATTTAAATCAAAATTAGTAGTACACCAATCAGAATAACATCCATCCCATTCTTCTTCTTGACATTCATCATCACTTGTGCAAGGTTCACCACTAACACCACAAGATTTTTCACAATCACTAGAGGATTCACAAGAGACTCCTGATTTATCACAAGTACCCACAAAGATATTTTCAGAATAAGCTAATAATTGATCATCAAAAACAAACTCCTGACAATAACCTTTTACAGAGATTAATTCTGATTTGTGGTTTGTATTTAAGTCATAGAGATAATAATCGCATACATCATCATCATTATCATCATCATCATTATTATCAAAATTAGAATAAATAATCTTATCATTAAAAAAAGCATAATTATCAGGCCTTGTACCTAAATCTAATTTTTCTATTGAACCTTGCTTAACATCATAGATATAAAAAAATCCGTCAGACCACAACAATTTATCTTGTGAAAATTCAATGTTGCGAACATGACTACCAATTATATAAAGTGGATTGTTATCATTAGAATCAATATGTTTTTCAAATATTGCTTTCATAGATTTCTTTGTATTAATACCTTTATTACTATTTATTAAATAAGGAGTGACTTGTTTTATTTTTGTTTGTAAATCTGTGTTAATTTCATCATATTTGTGTTTTGCTGATGAGAATATAATTTCATGTTTTGCACTTGCCAAGATTGGTGCTGTTAAGGATGTTTTGTAATATAGATTAGTTACTTGAGTTTGTGATTTGTCTGGTTTTAAATAATCTGATTTGAAATTTGTTAAATCATTTGTATTAAGTAAAATAATTTTATCTGTATTTGTTTTATCTATGTATTGTTTTTGTAATTGTTCTAAAGTATATTGTTCATCGCATTTTTTATTAACTTCACCAACACAAATTATATTTTTGTCTATGAAAACATTGTCATTATCTAGGTTGGAGTTTTCAATTATCAAAGGAGCATTTATCAAAGAAGAATATGTTGATGCTAATAATGCTAATTCATAATTATCTTGAACATAAACAACATCTTTGTATGAAGTCCAGTATGAAAGATAATCATTTATTGAAATTTTGTTTAATTGGTTTTCATTAAGATCTGAACCAAGTTCTGGTTCAGATGCTAACAAATCATTAAATTCCTGTTTAGTATCACCAATAATAACAAGATTGTCAGGAGAATACTGCTGCATAAAGTGGATGATTGAATCAGCATCAAATGATTCTGTTTCTGGAACAACATAATTAGCTTTAACTTTGATTTGTATTGTGCCACCATGTTCTAAGATTTTATTTGATACGAAACTTGGGTCTATAACTATTGTTGATGCTGGATGACCTATATGCATTTCATAATAATAATTATCTGAAAAATCTATTTGCTTTCCTTTTGTATTTCTTAAAGTATAAACATACTCAAATTCTTTATCTGGGAGGATTTGTGAAAAATCATAATCAACTTTTTCAATACATAATTCTTTCTCATAAGATTCACAATTTTGTGATACTTGATTTTTGTATTCATCACCTTGATCTTGATGAGATAATTGAGAATTAGAAGGAAAAATAATAATAGAATCAATAATATAATCACCATCATAAACAATTTTATTATTTTCATTTAATTCTAAGTATTCATTTCTTAGACCGGCAGAAATGAATAATTTACCTTTAGAAACACCATAACCATAACCAGATAAAAAATCTTCATCATTGTTAATAATAATAGAATTCATAACTTTAGAAGGCACATCTAATTCCTGGATTTCTTCTTCTGTTAAACCTAGATCTGAAACATCAACAGAGATTTCTAATCTAAACCCTTCACCATTATTAAATTCATCAAGCTCTTCTTGAGGCACACTAAAATCAGATTCTAAACTCTTTGATAATGGTTTTGTATCTAGTACTGGTTTTTTAATATTATAAATATAGAACCATTCTGGTGTTGTGAAAAAATCATCATCAACATTAATTGTTCTATCTTCCTTACCTTCCTCATGCCATATCAGCGTCGGATAAACACAAACATTATCAGGAGTTCCATA
>CAYWFN010000123.1:0-3451 GCA_964457715.1 uncultured Methanosarcinales archaeon
GAAAAGAGAATGAAAAGTACAGATGAAAATACAAAATTGCTTGCAGAATATGTAAAAGAAGTAATGACTTTAAGAGATAATTTAAAAGAAGTGACAAGTAATAAAAAATCTATAGGTGAAATCAATTCTAAATTAGAAAAATTGAGTTCCACAATTGAAGCAATAAACCCTATACAAAAAGAACTTAAGGAAGTTGAAAAAAGAGCAGTAGATAATCAATTATTTGATAAAGAAATTGCAGGAATAAAAACAAGATTAGATTATGAATTAAAAGAAGCAGTAACTAATTTAAAAGAAGTGAATAAGATTCCAAATATGCAATTAGAAATAAGTGAAATAAAGAAGAAAAGTGCAAGTAGTGATGAATTGAAAGAATTAAAACAAAAAGAAAACTTAATAATTAAAGACTTAAGAGGTGAAATAAGATTACTTAAGAAAGAAGTAGCAACAAAAGTTTCACTTAATAATGAAATTGAAAAATTAAGAACGCAATTAAGAGATTTAAAGCATGTAATAAATGATTGGAATAAAAAAGTTACAGAAGAATTAAAAATGAAATCAACAAGTCAAAAGTTTATTGCTGAAGTGAGTTCAATATTAGATAGGAAACAAGAAAAAAAGATTTCTGAAAAAGAAGAAATAGAAATTGATTTAAAAGATATAGATGAACAACCTAAGGAAGGTGTTTTAAAGAAAGCTGTTGATGGGATTGTTGATTTTTTTGTTGAAGATGAAGATGAAATTAAGGAAGAAGAGATAAAAAAATTAGAAGAAGAGAAACCAATAGAAAAAGCAAAAGTAACTAAAAGAAAACCAAAGATCCAGATAATAGAGGAACATGAAGAGCTTAAATTTGATAAACAAGGAGTAAAAGATGAAGGGGAGGGAATATTTACAAAAGTAAAAGATGGAGTTGTTAACTTTTTTTTTGAAGAAGTTGAAGATGAAGAAGAAAAAGATGAAACAAAGATATTTGAGAAGCTTAGAGAAGAAAAAGATGAAAGAACATCACCCACAGTAGAGGTATATGATTCTAAAGAAAGTAAAAAAGAGAAAGATAAAAAGAAAAAAAAGAAAAATGGTAAAAAACCAAAAACAAAAGGAAAAACAGAAGAGAGTTCAGGAAAAAAGAAATTTAAGAAATTAGATAAAGATACATTTGTAGATGATTTTGGAAAAGAAACTACTTATTATCCTGAAGATTATTTTTATTAAGACAACAAATTAAAAATAAATAAAGATAAAAGAAAAAAAGAATTTATTTTATTTCTTCTTTTTCATATACATGAAATAACCAATTAATCCAATCACTATAATAATTCCTGCAACTGTCCATCCAACCCAAGGAATTTCTTCTACTTTTTTCTCTTCACAATCTTCTGGACAAGATTCAAAAGTTTCTCCTTTTTCACATTTATTGTTTCCACAAACAGGTTGTGTAATATCTTCTAATGTTTCATAGCTTGCTACAGTTTTTGATGTAATTTCATTTATTTGTTTATTAATTGTGTATTTGATTACTTTTTTATCCCCTTCTTTGACTTCAGCAAATTTGAATTCAAATATTGGATCTGCTTGAAGTATGGAAGTTGGTTGAAGATCTATGAATGTAATTTCATCAGCAGATTCGGCCATTGTTTTTGGAACTGTTTCAATAAGTCTTACATTGATTGCATCTTCAGAAGCTGTAAATTCAGTTTCAATCATAGTAACTGTTGTTGATTTACCAGTTGTTTTTGATTTTACTTTATAAACTGTTAAAGATTTCTTAACACCTAGTGAAGACGCTTCCCCAGATTCAATTGCTTGTTTTATTTCTTCTAATGCTTGCTTTGCATCATCTGATGTTGCAAGATTAATTGCTGAATCTATTGTATCTAATGATACATCAATAGTTTGTGTAATTGTATCTTTTACAATTGTTACTGTAACATCATCAGAGGATATAGAATCCATTCCTAATGATGAAGCATCGATTCCTGAAATAATGTCTGAAATAGCATCTGTATCAGTAATTTTTGTTGGAGTAGTTACAGCTTCACCACCGCTAGCGCCACCGCCAGATGTGCCTCCACCACCACCAGTAGTTGTGGCTGCAGCTGTTACACCACAATCTGATTGGCAAGTATTTGTTGAAGAAGTACATACATCACCAGTTCCTCTTGATTCTCCATTATTACAAGAACCATCTCCACAATATCCAGCTGTAGTTTGTAAGTTTAAAACAGTTATTGCGCCTGTGGACCAAGTACTTGTATTTGATTCTGAACATCCAATGTAAAATGTAATTGTTTCTCCAGTTAAATCTTGTGTATCACTTCCTGAAACAGGCAAATGTGTTGGAGGATTTGAAGAAATATTTCCATAAAAACCTGCTTCTGTCATAACAAATCTTCCTTTAACTGCACCACCAATTCTTGCTGTAACAATTGTTCCAGAAGCTATATTAGTTGATGTACCTACTAATGCTGTTCCACGAAAACTATGTGGCAATGGAGGTACAGATAAAACAAATGATAAACTAATTAAGAAAATGAATATAATAGATATAAATAGAATATTTTTTTTTTGTTGTTTCTTCATATTAATTACCCCTTTGAAAAGTTAAAAAAATAAAAAAATTGGAAGATTTTTATTTATCTTCCTGAACCACACGCTGATATATCTCTATTTGTTGCATCTGCACGTATGTGTATCCAATAACCAACTGTTATACCTAATGATTTTGTTGAATCTACTACACCATCTGCAGTTGTATATTGTAAACCAGTCCAATCATAAATATATGACCATGTTGGAGTACTTGCCGCTGTTGTACTTTCTAATGATGCTAATGCAATTCCTGCTGTTCCAGCTGATAGATTATTAATACCTATCATATTCCAACCAGTTGATAATGTTCTTGATGTAGGTGTTGGCATTGTTCTTGAAGTATCTAATGTGCTTGTTATTGGTGCAAAATAGGCATTTTGTGTTGAATTAACTTGCACTGCATATCCTTTTAATGGTTCCATTGTTGTAGGTGTTTCCCATTCATCACTTGTATCATTATACCAATAAATAGTATTATATGTAACTCCTCCCATTGCACTTGATACTGCTGTATTTGATAATGTCATTGGAACTGAGATTAAATCCCATCCTTCCCCACCAGCATTTCCTCCTGAAATTATCGCTTTTACATTTATAACTGCATAACTTGTTCTATTTGCTGTTGATGAACCATCAGATTCAGTATCTTGGTACCACATTGCAAATGTGTCGCCTTCTCTTACACGCACATCATTATCTCCTAATATTCCTGTTCCATTATTAAATGTTATTGATGAATTAATAAATATTCCAGTATTTGATCCAGTTTCTGTTGCTGTAAATGATCTTTGACTTGTATTGAAATCTGAAGTGAAATATACTGTAATTGTTTCTAAAATATCATCATCAATATTTGCAT
>CAYWFN010000124.1:0-3449 GCA_964457715.1 uncultured Methanosarcinales archaeon
GCTCAAGTTACATCAAACGTACCTATGCAGGTTACAAATTCTGGTGATGTTGGCGTAGCTGGCGATTTAATTTTTAATAATCCTACTGCTTCTTATATAACTGGAGAGTCCCCTCTATATATAAGGACCTATCATCCAGCTAGTAATATCGACTTAACATTGTCCGCTGCTAACCAAGGAGAAGTTGTAGTAGACGATGCTTTACATATTTACGGCACTACAACAATTGAAATGTCTGATACTTCGTCAACCACTTTCTCTGTTGTTGATCCTTGGGGTAAACGTATTGTAAATATTGACAATAATTCTTATACAGCTTCTAGAACTATTGATTTAGGTACAAATGATGGCTCAACCGCAACTATGACTATGGTAAACATTGGATACGGTTCCATTTGTGTAGATAATGACGGTTCTTGTTTAGCAACTACCACAGGCCGTGTTTCCGCTGTTGATCTTTCAGCCATGAATTCGGACGTAGCTGAAAACTATCCATCACTCCAAGACTTAGAATATGGTGATTTAGTTATGGTTGATCCTAATAACTCTGGTTATATTATAAAAACAACTGGTGAATACGATAATAATGTTATTGGTGTAGTTTCCTATAAACCAGGTATTTTAATGGGTGCCGGCGTTAACGGTCATCCAATTGCTTTAGTTGGTAGAATTCCTACCAAAGTTTCTAATGTTAACGGCCCTATTGAACCAGGTGATCTATTAACTGTGGCTCCAATGCCAGGTTATGCTATGAAACTTCAAGAGGGTAACGCTGGTTTAATAATTGGTACTGCTTTAGATGGCTTTACAGGTGATGGTGAAGAAACAGAAGGTTTGGTTTCTATGTTTATTAATCCAGATTATAAGACAACTTTTGATGAATCAACTTTCGGACTTATTACTGATGGCCAGATTGCTACAAATGCAGCTATCTCTGACACAAAATTGGCAACAATCCAAACCCCTGGAAAGATCGCAGTAACGGCTTTACCTGTTGAAGTAGCATTATTACAAGGAGAAACCCAAACATTTACTGGAAATTATATCTTTGGCGAAGATGAATATACAGAAGATCTGGTCGTTTTAAATGCTAAAATTGCTTCTGATATCGAGTTCGCTTTAGACGGTGTATATAATATAGGAAGCTTTGCTACCACAACTGGCAATATTTACGCTAGAAAGATGATTGTAAGAGGAGATAATTATGACCTCCAAAACGTTAATTATGAAGATTATGGATTATATTTAACAGCTTCATCTGGCATGGCCTATCTTGGTGATGGCGCTATAATCGGTGATTTAGATACAACCAGTTTATCAGTGGTAATGCCAACCTATGATGAATTTACTTTAGATAACGGTAATCTATTAGTCGTAAACGATCTCGGAATCGGCGGTAACTTATATGTAGAGGGCAGTATTAGAGTGGCTGGTAGTTTAGAATATGAGGGTACTGGCATTGCTCATTACTTTACTGTAGAAAATCCATCAACTTCAACCATTGAATCTGGTACTTTAATTGTTGTCAATTCAGCCACAACTTCACAAGGTGTAATTGCTTCATCAGCTAATTCTAGAAATATTTTAGGTGTTGTTGGCACATCTTCTGTCCAAAGATTTGGCGCAAGCAATCTTTCAACTTCAAGTTTACCAGTTGTAACATCTGGCTTAACTAAGGTTAAAGTAACTACAGAAAACGGCGCCATTAAACGCGGTGACCAGTTAACTACAGCTGGAACCGAGGGGCTAGCAATGTTAGCCACTAAACCTGGTGCTGGTGTATTAGGTATGGCTTTAGAAGATATAAATGAAGGCGAAGGCTTAATCAACGTCGTCGTAAATCTAGGAACTTACTATGAGCCAATTGCCCAAGTTGTTACTGTTGCAAAATCAGGCGGAGATTATAAAACAATAACTAAAGCATTAGATTCAATTACTGATAATTCAACCAATACAAAATATATTGTAGAAGTTGGCCCTGGTGTTTACGAAGAAAATATCACCTTAAAACCATTTGTCGATATCGTCGGCGTAAGTAAAAACCAAACAACCATTTTAAGTGAAGAATCTCCAGTTGTTTCAATAGACGGTAATTCTAGAATCGAAAGCTTTACTATTGAATCAATTGCTACTGCTACAGAACCTGTTTTAATCGGTGTAAATGGTATGGGTTCAACCACAGAGCCAGTATTAACTAATTTGAATTTAGTATCAGAATCAGAAAATCCAGCTATTGGTTTAAGCGTTATTGGTTCTGCTAAAAAAGTTACTTTAACTAATTCAGAATTTAGTTCAAACTTCTATCAAGGTATTGCAAACTTAGCTTCCACCACATTGGTCATTATGAATTCTGACCTTTCAGATATTAATGGTACAGCACTTGTAGCTCAAAACGGCGTAACTAAATCTTTCAATAACCAAATTAAAGGCTCACTTGGTGATATTTACGTTTCTACTTTAGCTAAGGTAGAATCAGCTAACGATTACTACAAGAACGTTACTAACTACGGAATTTTCTTGGATGTTTCTAATAGGCATAAAGTACCTCATGAATATATTGATTACGGTTGGTTAGTTGATGCCAACGCTTCATCCAGTTTAGCTGTTAACGTATCTAGTGGTCAGGGTTATATTTCTGGGGTTAAAGTAAATACTTCTAAAGAAAACAACGTTAGCTTAGTTTCTTCCTCAACCAACTACATCTTTATGACAGAGTACGGTGTAACTAAAGTTTCTACCAGTACAGATATTGGCACTTCAACTTCAGCAATCTTAGTTGCTCAAGTAGAAACAGACGAAACTTCAATTACAAATATAGTAAACGAAAGAACCAACGAAGTTATAGTAGCTAAAGAAGGTGGACAGTACAGAACAATTTCACAAGCCTTAGAATCAATTACTACAAATTCAAGCCAAAATAGATGGACCGTAAGTGTTAAACCAGGCATCTATAACGAACAAGTTACCTTAAAACCATTTGTCGATGTCGTGGGTACAGACGCCAGAACTACCAAGATTATGTCTATCAATAAGCCTGTAGTCCTTATCGATCTAATTGGCGGAGTAGCAACTTCAACACCTACAACTACACTTAACCAATTTGAAACAAGAATTGCTGACTTAGAGCTTTCATTATCCGGCGATGCTATTGGTCAGCCAGTTGTACAGTCCAGCTCATCCAAATTAATAATTGAAGATTCTATTATTAGTTGGACAGGCTCTGAAGGCTTAGAGTCAGAAGGTATTAAAGTCTTTGGTGATTCTAATATTACTGTTAAAAATGTAACTGTTAACGATGTTGCTTACGGTGTTAGCCAACATTTATCAAATCAGGGCCTCGCATCCTCAACTATTGATATTGCATTCTCTAACATTAGTTCAAAAGTTTCAGACATTAGAACAGTATGTTTAGACGCTGAACAAGAAGATGGCTTATGTATTGAAGATAC
>CAYWFN010000125.1:0-279 GCA_964457715.1 uncultured Methanosarcinales archaeon
TTACAATCAATACATGGATTAAGGTGTTTTCCATGTCCAAATTTTGGTTTTTTTACTATTTCAATATATTCTTTTCCAATATCAACTTGTTTAAATTTTGCTCCTAATTGTTCAACAGTTTTTTTAAGAATTTCTTTATTTTTGCCAAAAAATGGAGATTCAATTGCTACAAAATTAGGATTATGTTGTTTTATTAGTTCTGAGGTCTTATTAAAAATTTCTGAAAGTTTTGCGCTATGATCATTTTTTTTTGAGAGTTTAAATTCAATCAGATCAACA
>CAYWFN010000125.1:289-3442 GCA_964457715.1 uncultured Methanosarcinales archaeon
CATTAGTTTTAGTGCTAAAAGGCTATCTAACCCACCTGATACTAAACCAATTGCTTTTGTTTTTGTCATTGTTGTGTTTAGTTTAAGTTTATTTAAAAAGGTTGTTAGAATTTATAGCCAGGATTTAAATTATATCTTATCCAATAATACATACCAAATAAAATATAAAATAACCAATGTAAAATAATATTATAAATAATCCCATTTTCTATGTTTATTATTATAATTGAAAATAAGAATCCTGCTAAACAAGCAAAGAACATATATATTATGCCCATTTTTAGTCCTTCTCTTATCACCATACTATAATGTAAAATACAAAAAAGAAAACTCATTATAATAATAACTATCTCTGGATTAATAAATTTTAATAACAAACTTATAAATATAATTATCATTATTTGTTGAAATAAAATATTTGTTGATTTTGGTAAAATATACCTGTATTCGAATGTTAAATTACACTGAGTTGGAAACCTTTGTAATATCTTTTTAGGCTTTTTGAGAAATTTGTTTACTAAAAAGAAGACAAAAAATAGGATTAAAATAAACATAAATAATAAAACAACATGGTAAATAGTAATGTTTTTAATAAAGGAAAAAATTTGGCACTTGTTTAAATAATATGCAATAAATGATAAAAATAAAAAATAAACTCCTACCAAAGAAGGATATTTTGTATAAGTAAAACCTTTATATTGTGAAATAAAGAAAAATCCCCACAAAATCAATAAAAGAGTTATTTTGATTATAGACACAAACATAATATGCTAAAATATGGTTTTGTTTAAAAATATTTCCGACATATTTAAATATACATATATATTTAAATAGGATATGTTCAAATTATTAACAAATAAAAAAGGGGTATCGCCATTAATTGCAACAATATTTTTGATGGCATTTGCAGTAGGTTTGGGTGCTGTTGTTATGCAATTTTCAGAAGGCTTAGTTGGTAATCAAGAAAAAGGTGCATGTTCAGCAGATTTTAAATTAGCAGTCATATTATGTAAAGAATCTGACACATTGAAGTTTACTGCAATGAATGTTAATAAAGTAAAGATTAATGGATTAAAAGTAGTTATTGAAGATGTAAATGGTGAAGGAACATTAAAAAAATATTCAACTGATATATCAAGAAATAATGATTTTAGTGAAGAATTAAATTATAAAGGAAATTTACAAGCAGTACAATTCATACCAATGATCAAAGAAGGTATATCAGAAAAATCAAAAATACATGAATGTAATTTAGGATCAATAATATATACAAAAGATAAAATCAAAGATTGTTAAAACAAACAATAAAAATGCAAACATTTTTAAGCATTCAAAATAAATTTTGAATATGAAAATTAGAATAAATATTTCTAAAACCATAGAACAAAATGCAGCTTCTTATTATGAAAAAGTAAAAAAGCTGAAGAGAAAGCTAGAAGGTGCTACAAAAGCTTTGGACAGAAGTAAAGTTAAATTAGATAAATTAAATAAGAAAGAGATTGATGTTAAATCAAAAAAAATAACAAAAAAAACAATCACAAAACGCGAGTGGTTTGAGAAATTTCATTGGTTTTATTCATCCACTGATTTCCTGGTTATTGGTGGTAAAGATGCAACTTCTAATGAAATAGTTGTTAAAAAGCATGTTGATAAAGGAGATTTAGTATTTCATACTGAGATGTCTGGTTCTCCATTCTTTGTTATAAAAAATGATGGAAAAAAAATTGATGAAACTACAATAAAAGAAACAGCTCAAGCAACAGTTTCTTATTCAAAAGCATGGAAATTAGGTATTGGTATTAGTGATGTGTTTTATGTTAAACCTGATCAAGTTACTAAAGAAGCACAATCTGGTGAGTTTATTGCAAAAGGTGCATTTATGGTGTATGGAAAAAAGAATACATTAAGATCTAAATTAGAGATTGCTGTTGGTATTAAAGAGGCTAAAGTTATTGGTGGGCCAGTTTCTGCTATTAAAAAACATTCTGAGAAGTTTGTGATTGTTGTTCCAGGTAAACATAAGAAATCTGATATTTCTAAAAAGATTAAGAAAAAGATTGGTGGAACTTTGGATGAGATTTCAAGGTTCTTGCCAGCTGGTGGTTGTGAAATAAAATGAGCCTGCCCGGACTTTCATACTATTTCTAGATTTTGAACCGGGGTCAATCGGTCCGAAGCCGACCGCACTGTTTGTCCAAACCTGATAAGATTTACCAGACTATGCTACAGGCCCATAACAGAAATATACCTACAACTATAAAAACCTTACCTAAAAAAAGAATAAAAAAGCTTATTTTTTAATTAATACTATTTCAATTGTTGAAACCCGAACTTGTTTTCCTTCTTTGTTTTGAAATTCTTCTGAATCTATTTTTATGTCTTTAACATCTACTTGGCCAGTTAAGAACCTTTTAGTTGCAACTTCTGCTATGTCTACTGCTCTTGATATAAATTTACCACGAGCTTTTACCATTACTTCATTTGCTCCTTTTGTTGTAAACTGCATTACAACACCTGTAACATAGTTCATAAAAGGTCTGCCGCCAACAAATATTGTATTATCTGCTCCTTCCATATTTATCCCTCCTATTCACTTTTCTTAAGTCTTGTTATGTAGCCTGCAATAATATTCCTTAATTTTTTTGAAGGAATATCTACATACTTTTCAACTAGTTTCTTGTTTTCGTCAAAACTCTTTTTAAAATCTTTAGAGTGTTTACTAAACAAATCAAGTGTTACTCTCTTTATCAACTGTGTTTTAATTCTTCCCATGTTGTTTCAAACACCCCTATGAATGTAATAAGGATTATTTAATTTATAAAATTACCTCTTAATCTTGAACTATTATTGAACCATTTGGTGCTTGAGCTTCACATGCTCTGCAACCAATGCATGCATCAGGATTCTTAACTACTAATTTTCCATTTTCTACAACAAAAACATCTACTGGACAAATGTCTTTCATTTCATTTAATTCTTTTTCTTTTCCTTTTGCTTTTGAATAATCTATAACTGGTTTAGGCATTTTTATTTTCCTCTACTTTTTTTTCTTCTTTTTTTTCTCCTACTTTTGTTTCTACTTTTGTTTCTTCTTTTGTTTCTATTTCTGTTTCTACTTCTTCATCTTCTTGTTGTTTGTTTTTTTTATCATTA
>CAYWFN010000126.1:0-3440 GCA_964457715.1 uncultured Methanosarcinales archaeon
GTCATCTTTTTAACATCTGTATCATCTATAATTAGATATACATCTAGGTCAGATGTAGGTTTTGCATAACCTTTCATAACTGAACCTGCAACAACATATGAAACAATGTATTTTTCGAATTTCTTTAATACCATTGTTTTGTGAACTTCTGCAACTTTAACATTAGCTAATATACCTCTGTCAAAGATTGGTGCAGACATTGCAATCATTTTTAATAAATCATTTTTACCATCAAAACAACTTTGCCATAATTCTGATAATATTACTGTTTGAGTTGTAATATTCTTATCAATATCATCAGCCATTTTTGCTATGATTGCACCTAGTTTATCTTTTAATTCTTGTTTTGACATCTTTTTTGAATCAGAATCATCAACAATTATTAGAGTTCTAATCTTTTCTTTAGAAATGTCTGGTAATTTTTCACCAGGTTTTGGTTGTGGTGGCTTTTCTGGTGGTAGTAAAGCTATACCTACAATATATTTATCAAATTTCTTTAGAACTTGGTCTTTAAATTTGTCTAATTTTGTTTTTATGTTTTTTAGTTTATCTTGAACATCTTTTGGTAGTTTGTTTAATAGTTCTTGTTCTTTTGCTTTTATTGTGTCTTCTTTTGTTTTTTTTTGTATTTTTTTAGTTTTTTTTTGTTTTTTTGCCATAGTATATTCACCTACATTTATTGTGAGTCAGATAATTACTCCATACCTAGGTAAGTAACTTATGTTTTTAAATATAGCTGTTGTAGGACATATAAGAATGTGACATTTTGATCATATTGATTGATTTGAGGGTTAGAGAGGCTGTGGAGTGTGTTTTTCATATATGTAGAATACTAGCACAGGCCTTCTAAAGGCTTATTTAGTTACTTAATAGTAGTAAAATTTAGAAAGATTTAAATACTAGTTCTTATTACCAATGTATAGTGTGTATGAGTTTATACATGTGTTATACATATGAGGTGTTAAAATGGAAACAATAAAAAAAATAGGAACAATCACAGCTTTATTATTTACATTAGGTTTATCTAGTTTAGGCTTAACTGGATGTGGATCAGAAAAAGTTGATTTAAAAAAACAAACTCAAATAGAACAACCTGAAAACAAACAATATACTGAAACAAAAGATCAAAAAAAATCAACAAGTGACATGTTTAATGAAAAAGCTAAAATAGCTATTGTAAAAAAAAAAGAAATGAAATATTCAATGAATGTTTTAAGAGATTATTGCTTAGCAATGATTGATCAATATGAAATGCCAACAGAACCAGCTTTTGGTGTTAAAGATATTTGTAAAGTAAATCTTGGTGATACAAAGATTTCTATAGAAAAAAATACTAGTGAAACACACACTGGAGAACTACGTCCTAGATACAACTTATCAATTTATTTTCCAACAGAAACTTTAGAACAAAGGGAGGGTTATACTGAAACTTTGCAGAGACATTTTTTAATGTCAATAAATCATGATTCCAGAGATCTTAGATATTGTTCATTGGTCAAAGGAAGAACGTTTAAAGATAGTTTTGAAACTAGAGGTATAGATTTATCACAAGTTGAAGATTATGAAGCAGATGGCGAATTTGATTCATCTACAATAAAAGGACCTGGTGGACATTTAACAAGAGTTTATGGTCGTAATGGAAGAAATGTAAGAATTATTGACCCAGCAAAATCTAAAGCTGATTACAAAGAAATTAAAGGTCTATTAGATATGACAATTGAGAGATTAGGATTATCAAAATCTTGATAAAGGTAGAGGTGTAATAATATGATAAAAGAACTTTACAAAAATATGAAAGGATATATTAGTGGTTCAAATGAACCAATTGATATTTCAAAAACTGAAGAATGGATTGTAGAGCCTAATGATTTTAAAGATGTTATTAATGATCATCCATTTAAATATGCATTAGGAATGATTATGACATGAGGTGTTAAAATGTCAGAAGATTACAAAGAAATATTCAATGAACAAGAACTAGAACCTTCAATACAAAGTGTTGATTGGTATGGTGAAAAAGTTAATGGAAGAACAGTTGTTTTTCTTGCAAAAGGTAAAGCAAGAGACATAAGTGCAAAACTTGGAGAATTATCTGAAAAAGAAAAGGAAATCCTAGCAAAGAGTTTTTATGGAATTCCAATGTGAGGTAGAAAAAAATGTTTGAACAATATTTATTACAACAAAGAGCATGTGATCAGCTCTATGAAAGAGGAGATGAAATCATAAAATATTTAGGAATTAGTGAAAAGGATAAAGATGCTGTAGAAAAATTAGAAGAAATAGATAGAAACAAAGGACAAAACCCAGAGCAGGACAAAAAAATGGAAGAGTTAAAAGAAGTATTATTACAAATACAGCAAGTAAAAGAAAATCAAAGAGCAATTGTTGGTAAGTATAATACACAAAAAAGTAAAAGATTACCACCAAAAGGAATGAGATAATAGGTAAATCAAAATGCGTGTAAGTAATGAATTTTTAAAACAAATGGGAAGTTGGAATCAAAAAAAGGACATAAAACAAAGTCCCATATACAAATTATTAGAATGGAGACAAAGAATAAGTAATATGTATAAGAATCAAAATTCAATTGAAGATAAAGAAAATACAATTGATGTTTATGTTTAAAGGAGGAATTAAAATGAATGAAAAATTATTAAATGAATGGGAACAAGATAAAAAAGAATTTAATCCAAATTTTATGGATAATGTAAATGAAAGAATTTCTGGAATATTAGAAAATTATCAAAGAACTGGTCTTAGTGAAGCAATTGGTGAAAGATTAGTTTTATCAGAAGATCCAGAAACACAACTTAGAACATACCTAGAATTAGGAATGTTTGAAAGAGACTATGATACTCAAGATCAAGAATTTAAACAAAGAATGGGTAGAAACTATTTAAGTTTAGTTCAAAGTAGATTCTATAGAGAATTTGTTAAACAAGCTTTAGAAACATCTGAAACTTTAGATGAATTCAAATCACAAGTTTGGGAAGCAGGATCTAAAGCTAGACACAATACATTCGATAGATACTTTGGTCAAGGATTTGTACAAAGTCTTTGTTCATTAATATTTGGTAAGTCTAGAGAAAAAGTATTTAATGAAATTCAAGAAGATCTAGAACCTGCTGCAGTGTACATGGCTCAGACATTATCACAATGACTGATTCATATGAAGCTGTAATTCAGCAAGAAGTGGAAAGTGTTGGTTCTATAGGTAATACTTTTCAAAGCTTAATTAAAACATTTAAAGAAAATCAACCGCAGATTAAAACATCTGAAGTTATGCAATTAAGTTGTTTAACTACAAATATTAGTGATCATTATTTTGAATTTTATAATAATATCAATGGAAGAAAATCTCGTGTTAAAAGAGAAATGGATGTTGAATAAAAATGCAAGAATTCACTTTAACAAAACAAATAAGCAAACATGGAAAGCAA
>CAYWFN010000127.1:0-3421 GCA_964457715.1 uncultured Methanosarcinales archaeon
CAGCAACCATCACAAGCTGAAATCCATGGTTCAACATCTAAAATAACACCATCAAAATCATTTGAATTATCTTTATTATAATTTAGTGTAGGATTAATATAATTTGAATTTACCCATGACCAAACTTCTGGCTTATTCCAATCATAATTACCATATAAAGCAAATACTTTTACACCATTTTGGTGTAATTGTGAATTTAAAGAATTATACTCTATTTGTAAATTATTAAAATCTGTGTGGGATATTGCAATAAACACTCTATCAATAGAATTTTCTTTAACAAAATCTATAAATCCAGATTGGTCATTAAGAATTGAATTATAGTCCCATACAAATAAAGATTCATCTATTTCTTCTTCTTCTTCATCTGCATCAACTTCACATTCTTCCCAATATTCTAATATTTGATTGATTTCACTTTTTGTTAATAATGTTTTTTCTTCAGTATTTGAATCAAATTTTTCTCCTTCATTGATTTTGTTTAGTATTGATTTGTCTGTTCCAATTACTTGTATCCCATCTTTAATAAGACTTGTTTTAACTGAACCTTGGTCATCGATCTTTACTTCAAAACCAACTAATGCTTCATTTTTATTTTCTAAGCAAGAAATAAGATTAACATCTTGTGTATTAAATCTTTCATCACATCTAAATACACTAACAAAACATGATCCTGAATTTATTTTAACATGATCATCTTGAATTATAATTCCTGTATCTGATTTTAAACTTATAACTGATCTTACACCTTCTTTTCCAAGAACTGTGATCCTTGCACATGTTTCACTACTTCCTGAACTAAGTTCATCTCCAGGTTCTAAAGGCAATTGATTTCCAGATTCTATTACTAATTCTTGAGTTCCTCTTTTTATAGAAATTTTTCCATTTGCAACTTCTAAAACTGGATTAAAATCTCCTAAAAGTTCTTTATTAAAACCATCCAACATACAAGTATATAATTTTGTTCTAAAATCATACCATACTTTGTGATATTCTTGTGCACAAGTGCTACATGCTAATTGATGTATATTCTTAAGAAAATCTATTTTATAAAGATCTTCACACCTTGATTCACACATATCTAATTCATAGCCTCTTAAATCAGAAGCACATTCAGTTTGACAATCCTCCATTGCTTGTTTAACAGGCGCATATTGTATAGGACATTGGTATGCACCTTTTTCATCACATTCTCTATCTTTTGCAAGCATTTTTTCATAAAGTGGTCTTAGTTCTTTATTACATTGTGTTTTAATACTTGTATATGAGCTTAAACCTAAGTTAGCCCAAATATCTCTTTTTAAATCTTCAAAAATTTGATCAATCTCTAGATCATTTTCCTCTATTTGCCTTGATATTTGTGTACTACAATCAAAACTACTACATGTTAAATCTATTGCTGCATTTACAATTATACTTAAAGAAATTATTATTAGAAATAGAACAAATATGCTCATTATTTGTTTATTTTTAATATTGTTTGTTTTCACTTTAACATCACCTATTTTATTCTTTTTTTATTCTTTTTTTATGAAGTTCTTTAATATGATTTAATCTTTTTTTAATTAATGTTTTAAGATCACCATTCATGTTTCTAATTAAAGCAGAAACATGGTGGTGTGTCCCACCCAAAACATAAGGAAGAATCACATAATCAGCACCTTTTTCATATAATTCTAAAGCTTCATCTATTTGATTAGCTGTTAAGATTACCATTGCTTTTTTATTTACATGTTTTGTTTTCTGCAGTAATAATAGACTATCTTTTGAATCTGGGACAGTTGATACAATCATTTTAACTTTCTTTAAATTTAAGTGATCTATGATTTCTGCATCACCTATATCTCCATAAATAGCATCAATATTTTGTTTAATTAGGTGTCTTATAATAGCAGGGTCATAATCTATAACAAGAACCGATCTTTTTATTTTTTTCAATGAATCAAGGATCCCATGAGCAAGTCTATTATGACCACAGATAATAACATCATATTTCTCTTTTTTCTTTGGTAATTGTTTTAAGTCTTTATCATTAAAATTGAACTTTTCAAAGAATGTTAATGATTTTTTGAAAAAATCAAATAATTTTTGTTCATATTTAATTACATAAGTAGTGATTGTTATTGTAAATATAGCAGTCCAGATTGCTAATGAAAATATTGGTTTTGTTATATGCTCTAGTTTTAATCCTAACATCAGAACAATCATTGAAAATTCTGAAACTTGTATTAAAGATCCTGATATTAAGAAAGCAGGTCTTTCTTTATAACCAAATAAACTTGTAAATATCATAATTAATATTGGTTTAATAATTATAATAATCAATGATAATATAGCTGCTAAGATTAGTATATTTTTTATTCCATCAAATACAATACTTAATCCTAATGATACAAAGAAAATAGTTGCAAAAAAATCTCTTAATGGTTTAACTCTACTAATTATTTCTAAATTATATGGTAAATTACCTAATGCAACTCCTGCAACAAATGCACCAATTGCAATTGAAAATCCAATCCAACTAAACAATAACCCAAATAAGAAACACATTGTTAATGAGATTAGGAAAAGAAGTTCTTGTGATTCTGCTGCAAATTTAAACACAGTTGGAAGTATATATTTGCTTAATATTAAAGCTAATACTAATAAACCAATTCCTTTTAATAAAGCAATTGCTAAGACAAAAAATGAAAAATTATCTATAGTAGTTAATGTTGATAAAATTAAAACTGCTAAGATATCTTCTACTAATAAGATACCAACAATAACTCTTCCATGCAAAGTATCAACTTCTCTTCTATCAGTTAATAATTTAATAACTACCATTGTTGATGAGAATACAAGTATAAGTCCTATATACATTGCATGCCTAGGTATGTAATTAAATAATACTGCTACTAAATATCCTAATCCAAATAATATTGTACTTTTTCCTAATCCTGTAACTGTTGACACAAGTGCAACACTCTTTAGTTTATCAATATCTATTTCTAGTCCTACAATAAATAATAAGAAAGCAATTCCAATTTCTGATAATAATATAATAGTATCAGAATTAACAATCGCAATGTTTTTTAAAAATGCTAAGTAAGCCACATTAGTGCCTATCAAAGTAAATAAAGGTCCTATTAATATTCCTGCAATTATATATGCTGGAACAAGAGGTTGTTTGATTAGCTTTGTAATATAAGCTAATATGCTTGCCACGATTATGATTATTCCTATATCAAAAAATACATTACTCATTTGATCTTTAACCTCTTTTTTAATTCATCTAAACTCATAAGTTCAGCAGTTGCAACTAGTTGATCATTTACTAAGTACCAATAAAGTTCATCGCCTTCTTTAACATTGATGTCTTGTCTAGCTTCTTTTGGTACTGTAATCTGTCCTAATGATGTGATCTTCGCTTTTCCTATGA
>CAYWFN010000128.1:0-3420 GCA_964457715.1 uncultured Methanosarcinales archaeon
GCTCTCTTTTTATTTGTTCTTGTTTTTCTTTTTCTTTTAATGTTTCTTCTTTTTTAATATCTATTATTTTTGATTCTAACATTTCTATTATTTTAGAAAGAGAACTGTGATGCTCAAGTATCATATAATCTTCCATATGTGAGACTCCTGGGTTAACATACTTTCTTTTTTCAAATGATAAAGCAATATGGGAAAATAATTCTTCTGAATTTATTGTTTTATTGGAATTATTTTCAAAAAGTTCTTTCTTAAGATAATCCATTTTTTCTGATGTCTTCTTAATCTTATCAGTATAAGGATTCTCTGAACTAATAATTTTAATAGATACAAAATTTATTTTGTCACAAGAGTATTTTTCATATAATTCTATAAATTTCTTTGTATTTAATTTGGAATCTATTATTAATTGATTTGTATTAGAAAAAGGTATTTTCTCTTTATTGTTTATTGTTGTGTCTTCAAAATAAATTAGATAAACAGAATTATCAGTTTTGTCATTCCAAGTTGTTGATTCTCTAATATTTTGACAGATTTTATAAGTTGATTCATCCACATCATAATCAAAGTTTTCTATTTTACCAGAATTAACATAAGGTTCTAATTTCTTTTCAGGAGATTTCATTGATAGAATTTCTTTTGGAATTCTTGTTTTAGGTTTTGGTTCTTGCTTTTGTTGTTTGATTTCTTCTTCTTCTACTACTTCAACTATATTTGCTAATGTTTGTTCTTGGTTTTGTCTTATTTCATAAGTTTCTTTTTTTGAACTTAATATTTTGATTATTTCAGAAAGTGAATCATATTGTTCTACTATTGGTGGAGTGTTTATATCAAATCTTTTTGTATTGTTGTCTAATTCTTCAATTTCATTTCCATGAAATAAAATAATTTTAGAACAAAGTTCCTCTGGTGTATATTTTCCTAGGTCATAATGACCTGTGAAAAATTTTACTGCTGATTCTATTTTATTAGGTGTGTCTTTATGATAATTTATTTTAATTGCTATAAATCTTATTTCTTTACATGAATACTTGTTATATAATTCAATAAACTTTTTTGAATTCAATTCTGTATCAATAATTAATTTTTTTTTATCTTTAAAAGGAATCTTATTTCCACTTATAACTTTATCATCAAGATAAAACATCCAGACATCTGTATCAGCATTTGTATCAAATGAAGTTACATCTTTAATATCTTTATGTGCTTTAAGTAAAGGATCAACATCTGTACTTAGTTCAATATTTTTTATTTTTCTAGATTCAATATATGGTTTTATTATTTGTTCAAGGTTTCGAGCATTGCTTTTTTCAGGTTTACATCCTAAATTTAATGTTAGAGCACTGCCTACTAGTAATAACAATGCTTTTGTTAATATGTTCTTGCTCATGTTACTCAACCCCAAATATATAACTGATAATATGCTTTTATATATAAATATTGTGTGAATTACTACTTGTTAATGAAATCTATTTTAGTGCAAAACATTTAAATACTTCATATCTTTATATATATGTAGAGGTGATCAAATTCATGAAACATATTTTAATTATTCTTATTGTATTGTTATTAACTAGTTTAGTAATTGCAGATGATTGTGTTACAGAAATTCCAGAAATAATAGATAAGGATATTACTTTATGTAAACAAGAATTTAATATAGATTATACTATTCAAATAAATTCTGGAATAAAGTTTAATTGTGATAGTGCATCATTGATTGGTGATGGAACTAATACAGGGTTTTTATTAAAACAAACAAAAGATTCAGAAATCATGAATTGTAATTTAGCAAATTTTCAATCAGGGTTTTACTTAGACAATGCAGAAAATAATTTAATTGTTAATAATTATATTTATGATTCAAAAGAATATTCTATGTATATGATTAATTCTAATGGAAACTTAATATATAATAATGAAATAAATACACCTTTAAGTTATGATAATCTTTCTGAAAATGATTTTTGTGTTGAATATCAGCAGAATAAGTATGAGGGGGTTATTGGTCCTGGTTGTGAAGAACCTGTTGAAATTGATAATTATATTACAGGAGAATTATTAGATAATATTTTAGATCAAATATCTGAAGCAAAAACTTTAGATAAAGTCAAATTAATAGATGATTATAAAAAAACATTGTCCAAAATAAAAATAGACAAAACATTTAGTGAAAAAGAAGTCAAAATCAAGATTAGTTTTAAAGAAAAATCTAATTTTAATGTTTATGAATATATCCCTAAAGATACTCTAGAATCAACAGATCTTATTGATACAACAAATATTGATGAAGTATTGAATAAAGATCCTTTATTAATGTGGTCTTTTGTTAATGTTGATGCAGTAGAAGTCTCTTATGGTTTGCCTGATGAAATTGCAGGTTCTCCAAAGACAATAGTTATAGAGACTGTTACACCTGATGGGAATATTACTATTGACTATCCTGATGATTTGAATAATAGAATAGATGATAGTGATGATGAAGGTGCTGATAATTTACAGCAGAGTGATAATAAAAAATCTATTGGTAAAAAGAAACCTTCAAAACTTAATGCAACATTTACAATGTTTATTTTAATTATTATTTGTATAGTTGTAATTTATTTAATAAAAAAAAAGTGGTGATATAATATGTTAGAGGAAATTTTAACGCTTAAAACTAAAACTCAACCCATTAGAATTGTTTTGTTTTCATTTTTCTTAACGATAATTGGTTTTTTATCAGCATTATTTTTGTTTCCAAATCATTCCTCTGTTGCTCATGTTTTGATTACTACATTATTATTACTGCCTTTAATTTCAAAAGAAATTAAAAAAGAAGAGGCAAAAGAATCTAAAATTGGATTAAAAAAGTTTTATAAAAATCATAAATCAATATTTAGAATGTTTACTTTGTTATTTATTGGTGTATTTCTTGCATATTCTGCTATTACTTTAATGATGGTCTTTTTTCCAGCAAAATTAATTTCATCGCATAGTTATCAAATTGAGTTTATTGATTATGCTGAAACATTGACTGGTTCTATGCTAGATCAGAATGTTAATTTATTGCCTGTTGCAATTAAACTAATATCACAAAATCTATTACTTATTCTAGTTTGCTTTATTTTGTCCTTGTTTTATGGATCAGGTGGAACATTTTTGGTTATACTAGATGCAAGTATTTTTTCAACTTTTTTAGTTGGTTTTATGGATTTGTATAAAGATTTTTATCCTTCTGTATTTATTATTTATTTCTTGTTTTGGTTTTTGCCAGTTACATTAGCATTTTTATTAACTTCTATTGCAGGGGGTGTTATGTCTAAGGCTTTTATGCATGAAAAGTTCCATTCAAAGAAATTTAATAATGTTATTAAGGATGGGTTTGTATTATTGTTGGTATCTTTACTGATTATAGTCATTGGTGCAATTTTACAAGTGTTT
>CAYWFN010000129.1:0-3413 GCA_964457715.1 uncultured Methanosarcinales archaeon
GATAACCATCTCCAAGATATTTGTTTATTGCTAAAAAATGAGATATTTCTTCTTCTACTAATGGAATCATTATTTCATCTGGCACATAACCACCATCAAACCAATACTTTTGTGCTTCTACACCTAATTGTGTTTCTTTTTCATATGCTTGTCTTAACATGTCTCCAGTTGAAACATGTATTAATTGTTTTGTTAGAACTAATAAGTTTGATTGTACTCCTTTTCCAGATCCTGGTTTTCCTAAGAATAGTATGTTCATTCCTTAGTTTGTGATGAGTTTATCCTTTATATGTTTTATGTTTTTATAGAATATGTATTAATTATTTAAATCATCTTTAATATTATTTAAATTCAAATGAGAATATTCAGGATAAAATGTTAAAGGACTTAATGTTTCATTAAGCATTTTATATCTTTGATCTAATTTAGTATATGGTGGACAAAATCCATATTTCTTCCAGAGTTGTATTTTAGTTAAATGTTTAGGGTTTTTGAATCCAATTTCTTCAATCCATTTATTTATATCATTTTTTCTATATAATACAACTCCATACATGATATTTTCATTTTCCCTTTGTCTTGCAGGTTTACGAATTCTTGGTGAAAATCCCAAGTCACATAGCATTGTATACACTTGATCAATCAGATTTTTTGAAATTGTTGCTAGTTTTATTTTTGCTTTATAATGAAATATCTTGTATAAAGATTGCTTTTTAGTTTTGACATTACTTTTACAGTAATATATACTACCATCTGTATCAAACAAACCTCGCAGGAAGCATATTTTCTGATCTTTTGTTTGTATTACTTCTGGGGTATTTACATTAATTTTTTTTCCACTTTGTAATCCTAGTTTTTCTTGCAAATATTTCACAAAATCTTTATTAAATATGTAAATCCCACATACTTTATTAGATTTATATTGTTTTAATTTTATCTCTTTATTAAGAATATTTTTAAAAAGATTATTGAATGTTGGCACTATTATTTCTTTATAAAATTGATGTTCTTCTGTGATATCTCCTGTTAAAGTATACTCTGAATATCTCTTTGTAATACTTATGCAACCATCACCAATGTGCCAACCAATAAACTCGGCTAATTCACATGAAATTTTATTATTGTTTTGATAACTACTTTCATGTTCAAAATCCTGTGAAATATTTTGTTTATTCATAAAATCCTCTTTTGGAATAAATAAAATATAAGGATTGTGAATTTAAATAGTTTTCTATAAAATAGGTATATAAATATTTAGAATAAAACTAACCAAGGCATTTTAATGCACTTCTAAAGGAAAGGTTTTTAAATACCTTTTAATCTTTTCTTATTAGGCCAGACACTTTGTGAGGGTTATCAGTAAAGTTAGTTCTTTCTGATCCTTTGAGCGAAGTCTGGTCAAACGCGCAGGAAGAGAGTAATCTCTTGCGAAACTTAAGACCAGAAATGGACACTTATTATGTAAGTAAGATATCCTGTCCCTTAGTGGGTCCGTGGGACAGCTTTCAATTGATTTTGAAGCTGCACGAATTCGAAGCCCACCCCTCACATTTTTTAATAATTTTCTACTATAGAACGAATTCAATATAATAAATAGAACATTAGCTCACTGGCCAATAACATTGGCGGAGCTTTCACTATTTTTTCAATACCTATACAAATTAAAAAAACTCTTAATAGAATTATAAAGTTGTTTAGTATCTTTTTCTAATTCTTTTTCAAAATGCCCTAAATAAACTTTATATACAAATTTATCAATCAAAGTTCTAAGAAATACAAATAAAGGTTTTTGTTCCCATCTACCTTCTATATCAGTTTTAAGATAAGAAGCCATTTGAATAGAAACTTTGCCTTCATTCATTTTAACTTTTTTATTATCTTTAGTAATTTCAACTTCTTTTACATTTTTTATAGAAATTTTTATTTGAATAAAGTTCTTAGCATAATCAGATACTGTTCTATTTGGTTCTAATTTAAGTAATATATCTTTACCCGTTTTATGAACTTTTTCTTCATTAACAACTTCATTTTTATCATATCCATAATCTTTGAAAAATTTATCTAAAAATTTATAGAATGCTTTAGCATCAAACAATCCTTCATAATCAATTGATAATCCTTTTAATATAAATTTTTTTTCTGCCATATTCGCTCCTAATAAGCATTATAAGATGTCTCCATATTTAAAAATTTCTTTATATTTGTCAATAATCCAAATATTTTGTAATAAAATGGATCCCAAACTTTAAACATTATATAAAATTTTAATATATATTTATGGAAAAAATTTCTTAATTTTTCATTAAATTCTGAATTTTCCCATCTTTTTTCATAATCAAGATCAACATTCCCAGTAATCTTTAATTCAAGCCTTCCTTTAATTTTCTTTTTCTTAATACCATTTTCCATTACTTCAACATTATTAACATCATATATCTTCATCCATATCTTAATTTTATATTTTACATAACCAGTAACTTTTTTATCTCCATTCCATACTAATTTAATCTCTTTACCAAGCTTAGTTGGCTTAAATTCATGCTTTTCTTCTTTAAAATTATATAAATTATCCTTATACCAACTAATAATTAAATTATAAAGTCCATCAAAATCAAATACACCTATATACCTAAGAGTGGGTATTGGTCTAGGACATGGTAATGTGTCTGCCATAGTATTTCTTTTATAAAGAATCTATATAAACGTTTCTATATTTTTTTACTTTTTATATATAACCGATACCTTTTTAAATACATCTTAAATCCATATACATATGTCAAAAGCTAAGAGAGAAGCAAAGAAACAAGCAAAAAAGCAAAAGAAACAAGCATCTAAAAGAGCTGTATTAAAGAAAGCTAAATCTAGATCAGTTACTAAAGTTAAGAAAAAACATTGGTTCTATATAATTGCTCCAAAAGCATTTAATGAGCGTATATTAGGAAAGAGTATTGTACCAACTGCAAACTCATTAATTGGGAAAGCAGTAAGAACTAATTTAATGGAATTAACTGGTGATATGAAAAAGCAAAGCTCTGTAATTACATTTAAAATAATAAATATAAGAGATAATAAAGCAGTAACAAGAATTGAAAAGTATGAACTAATGCCTGCTGCAGTTAAAAGATTAGTAAGAAGAAATAAAGACAAAATAGATTGGTCATTAGTTCTTAAAACAAGAGATAATGTTAATTTAAGAGTAAAACCATTAATAATGACTCTTAATAAAACTAAGAAATCTGTAAGAACAGCAATAATAAAAAAAACAGAACAAATATTAAAAGATTATTTTAGTAAGAACAACTTTGTAATAATAGTGAGAGACATTATTTCTTTTAAACTCCAAAGCACTTCTAAAAGACAGTTATATACTCTTTCACCTGTAAGATTATTTGAAATCAAATTCTTAGGTAGAG